>DAISYT010000293.1:0-3293 GCA_036825175.1 Candidatus Cloacimonadota bacterium | reverse complement strand
GCCGATAAGGGTTATCTGTTTTTGCTGTTTAATCTGGCGAAGCCTGAAAAACCCAGAATTACGATTCGTTCCTGGCAACCTGAAAAATTTGAAGATGGAAGCATCGTAGGAATCGAAGATTTCAGATTTTAATGTCTAAGACGTAATCAATAGAAAAAAGGATTTCAAAAAATAGCCTGGGCATTCATGCCCAGGAGAAGAATAACGCCGTGAACGGCGTGGGGAAGATTTTTTATCGCAGAAGCCCTACGCCTTAAGGCGTAGGCTATTGAGGGCGTTGGGAAGATTGGGGATTCGTCGTTTTTTTATTCCTATGCGTGAACGCATAGGCTATTGAGGGCGTAATAAATTTTGGATGGTTGTTGGTTGTTGGTTGATAACGTGATAATCATATGAAAAATAATCAAATAGCCTATCCCTTCAGGGATAGGGAAAAAAGGATTTCAAAAAATAGCCTGGGCATTCATGCCCCCGGAAAATAAATGAAAACGTGAATTATGCACCTCAGGGCATCTTCCTGGCAGCTAACTCCTAATCATTCAAACAGAATTATTGACATCTGAATAATGATAAAAAAAATGGCAAATCGAAAAAAATGTGGAGGTCGGAATGTTTAAAAAAACCGGAATAATACTGGCAATATCTCTTATTATATGCTGTTCTTTGCTGTTTGCTGAAAAATCATTGGAACGTATTGCCAATGAAACAGGCGTGGAAGGAGAAACTCTTTATAACGAAGGAAAATATCTGGAAGCTGCCCAAAAATTCGATACTGCCATCGCCAAATTACAGGAAGCTGTGCAAAAAGAAGGAATTCCATTGGATAATGATAAAATTAACCAATGGCTGCTCTATGCTTTCAATGGTTATTATCAGGGAAACGATTACGAAAAAGCTTTGGTCACATTGAATAAAAGACTCGAATTAAATCCCGGAGATTATGATCTGATCAACTACAAAGCCATTATTCTCAGCAAGAACCTGAATCGTACGCCGGAAGCTATAGATGTTTTAAAAGATTACGATGCCACCAATCAAAGTTATAAAGTGGAAAAAAAGATCGCCGATTATTACGTCGATCTGGACGATCTGGAAAATGCTTTGATCTGGTTTGAAAAATCTTATACTTTGAAACAAGATTCCAAAGTGATCAAAAACATTGCTTCAATTTATGTAAAATTGGGCAATAATAGCAAAGCTATCCAAGCTTACGAAGATTTCCTGAAAACCAATCCCAAAGAAAATGTTGTAATCCAAACTTATAAAAACATGGGTGGCTTATATAAAGACATGCAGAATTATAACAAATCCAACGAATATTACGAAAAAGCTTTGTCTTTGAAATACGACAATACCATCAATCTGCTGCTCATTACCAGCTATTATGATTTGGATCAATACGATAAATGCCTGCAGAAAGTAGAGCAGATGCTTGCCAATAATGCCAATAACAAAGATGCGATCTACTTCCGCGCGATGATCAAATATAATCGGGGTGAAGCCGCCGCAGCCAAAGCAGATTTCCAGAAACTGGTAGGTTCCAAATACGATAAACAAGCCAAAGGATTTATCGAAAGTATCGAATCCGAACAATAGGAAAAATCATGAGAAATGTCTTAATTGCCGGCAATTGGAAGATGAATAAAACCTTCAAAGAAGCAGAAGATTTCTTGGTGGAATTGACCGATCTTCTGGAAACACAAGATTTGAGGAAAGTGGAAATCGCCGTTTGTCCACCGGCAGTTTTTCTGGAAATGGCTACCGATTTTGCCGTGGAATCGAATCTTTTCATCGGCGCTCAAAATTGTAGTGAACACGAACAGGGAGCTTTTACCGGAGAAATTTCTGCCGATATGCTGGCATCCATGGAAGTGGATTATTGCATTGTCGGTCATTCGGAACGTCGTCAGTATTTTGGCGAAACGAGCGAAACTGTGAATGCTAAGATCAAACAATTACATCAGCAGGATATCGTTCCCATAATTTGCATCGGCGAAACTTTACAGCAAAGAGAAGCCGGCATCACCGAAAAAGTAATTTTGGATCAACTGAACGGTGCTTTTCAGAATATTACTGCCGAGAAGGATTTCGTGATCGCTTACGAACCTGTTTGGGCGATTGGAACCGGTAAAACCGCCACTCCTCAGCAGGCGCAGGAAATTCATGCACTCATCAGAAATTGGTTGAAGCAGCATTTCGATCTGGAAACGGCGGAAGCTACTCTGATCCTTTACGGCGGCAGCATGAAGCCGGCAAACGTCAAAGAATTGCTGCATCAAAAAGATATCGATGGCGGCTTGATCGGCGGTGCTTCGCTCGATATTTCACAATTCTCATCGATGATCGATATCGCCGTGAAAATGTAATAAATAAAATAATAAAATTACAAACCCACGGCTTCCCGGTCGTGGGTTTTTTAAATTAAAGAGAGGTTATTATGCTCGATCTTAAATTTATTCGGGAAAATCCTGAATTGGTAAAGGATGCCGTCAGGCTGAAAAACGAAAAAGCCGATGTCGATGCTCTTTTACTTTTGGATGAAAAAAGACGAAAACTTCAATATGATTTCGATATGTTGAGATCAGAACAAAACCGGGTTTCCAAACAAATTCCTATTTTGAAGAAAGCCGGCGAAGACGTTTCCGATACCTTAAATGAAATGCAGAATATTGCTCAGAAAGTGAAGGATATTTCCGCTGAACTTTCTATTATAACTGAAAATCTGGATAAAGCACTCCTCACGATTCCCAATATCCCTTGTGAAGGCGTTCCTGTAGGTGGAGAAGAGAATAACCGTTTCGTACGCCAATGGGGGCAAAAAAAACAGTTCGATTTCGAACCAAAAGACCATTTGCAGTTGGCGGAAATCAACGAGCTTTTAACTTTAAAACGAGCTGCCAAACTCAGTGGCAGTGGTTTTGTGGGATACCGCAATAAAGGTGCCCGTCTGGAGCGTGCACTCATCAATTTCATGCTCGATTTTCATGTGCAGAAACATGGTTATGAAGAAGTCATGCTGCCGGTACTCGTAAATCGTAAAACGATGACTGGAACCGGTCAACTGCCCAAGTTGGAAGAAGATATGTATCATATCGATCTGGATGATTTGTTCCTGGTTCCCACGGCAGAAGTCTCCGTTACCAATCTGTATGCGGAAGAAATTATGCGGAGCGAAGATTTACCGCGTAAGCTTGTTTCTTACAGCCCTTGTTTCAGAAGAGAAGCAGGTTCTTACGGTAAGGATACGAAAGGCTTGCAGCGTCTTCATGAATTCAATAAAGTGGAAATGGTAA
>DAISYT010000292.1:0-3295 GCA_036825175.1 Candidatus Cloacimonadota bacterium | reverse complement strand
ATAAGAGGTCTCGCAATGACGTTTTTCGTATTATGCAGAATTCATTCAAACAAAAAAAAATAGGAGGAAAACATGACACAATTAAGAGAAATTTATTACTGCGAAAAATGCGGTAATGTAATCGAAGTGGTAAACGAAGGTGCATCGGCTCTGGTTTGCTGCGGAGTTCCCATGATTAAGCTGGAAGCAAAAACCGAAGATGCCAGCACGGAAAAACACGTTCCTTACGTAATGGAAAAAGATGGCGGTGTCCTGGTAAAAGTTGGTCAGAATGTCGCACATCCCATGTTGGAAAAGCATTACATCAAATTCATCGAAGTGCTTACGAAAGACAAAGTATGTCATGCGGAACTCAAACCCGGTGATGCACCGGAAGCCTGGTTCCCGGTAAAGAAAGCGGACATCGTGCAAACCCGTGAATGGTGCAATATTCACGGACTTTGGAAGAGCTAAATTTTAGCAACCTTGCGAAGGCTTGCGACCTTCGCAAGGTTTGGAACTGGTTGGAGGGAAAAATGGACAATAAACAAATCGTTCTGAAGGCTTTGAAAACTGCCGGCAAACCATTGAAAGGCGGTGAAATCGCCGAACGCACCGGTTTGGCTAAAAACGAAGTGGATAAAGTGATGAAAGAACTCAAAAAAGAAGAATTGATCGTGTCTCCCCAGCGTTGCTACTGGGAACCGAAATAAGGAGCAAAAAATGACGAAAAGATTTATGCTGATCGTGATCGACATCCGCAAAAAAGAAGCGGTAACCGTGCAGAAAATTCTCACGGAATGGGGTTGCTTTATCAAAACCAGATTGGGGTTACACGAAGATGTACTGGAAAATTGTTCGGAAATCGGCACCGTGTTTCTGGAACTCGCCGGCGAAGCTGAAAAACATAACGAACTGGCTCGTAAACTCAATCTGCTGAACGGTGTTCATGCCAAACTGGTCGAGTTGGAAGTGTAGAAATTATTTTGCGGCAATTCAGCAGCAAATAAAAAGTTGACGATTATTTCAAACAAAAATAGAAAAAAACAAGGAGGAATGGAATGGATTTTAAGAATTCCAAAACTAAAGAAAATTTGATGAAGTCATTTGCCGGAGAATCTCAAGCCAGAATGAGATATACCTACTATTCTTCGGTAGCCAGGAAGGCAGGATTCCTGCAAATCGCCGAGATTTTTACCGAAACAGCCGAAAATGAAAAAGAACATGCCAAGCTGTTTATGAAAGAACTCATCAAAAACGGCGTCAATGAAGAAATGGTGCAGATCACAGCAGATTACCCGGTGTGTTATAACGACACTCTGAAAAACCTGGAATGTGCTGCCAATGGCGAAAATGAGGAATGGACAATTCTCTATCCCACTTTTGCCAAAGTCGCTGAAGAAGAAGGTTTCGACTATATTGCCAAAGTTTTCAAATTAGTTGCTCTGGTAGAAAAAAGACACGAAGAACGCTATCGTAAATTGTGGAAAAATGTACAAGGACATACAGTTTTCAAAAAAGACGGTAAAGTATTTTGGAAATGTCGTAATTGCGGACACATCGTCGAATCGATAGAAGCTCCGGAAAAATGTCCGGTTTGTGATCATCCTATCGATTACTTTGAAGTGTGGGTGGAAAATTATTAATTTTTTTTAGAAACAGGAGGAATTATGCAAAAATACGTCTGTGATGCCTGCGGATACATTTATGATCCGGTAGAGAACGACAACGTAGCTTTTGAAGACCTGCCGGATGATTGGACTTGCCCCGTTTGCGGCGTGGGTAAAGACCTTTTCAGTCCGATCGATTGAGTTTTTTTGCAGCGGAGCGGCAAGCATAGCCGTTCCGCTGATTTATTAGGAGTAACGCAGTGTTTGGGGATTGGTTTGAAGCGATGCCTTCCGTCTGGCAGGCTTTGCTTGCCACGCTCTTTACCTGGCTGTTTACCGCACTGGGCGCAGCGATGGTGTTCTTTTTTAAGGAATTGAACAGAACATTGCTGAATACCATGCTCGGTTTTGCCGCCGGAGTTATGATTGCCGCCAGTTTCTGGTCGCTTTTGGCTCCAGCCATCGAGATGACACCGGAAGTAACCTCTCTTCCTGTTTGGTTTCCGGCAATCGTCGGTTTTCTTACCGGCGGAGCTTTTTTGTGGTCGATCGATAAGATTTTGCCTCATTTGCATTTAGGCTTACCGCTAAAGGATGCGGAAGGAATTCATACCCACTGGCAAAGAAGCGTTCACCTGGTTTTGGCTGTTACTTTGCATAACATCCCGGAAGGTCTGGCAGTGGGAGTGGCATTCGGAGCCGTGTCTGCCAATCTTTCTTCGGTAACTTTGCCGGCTGCTATCGGTTTGGCTCTGGGCATCGGAATGCAAAATTTTCCGGAAGGCGCAGCCGTGAGCATTCCGCTCAGAAGAGAAAAGCTTTCCCGAACGAAGAGCTTTTTCTATGGGCAGCTTTCCGGAGTCGTGGAACCGATTGCCGGCGTGGTCGGTGCAGCAGCGGTGATTGTTATGCGTCCGTTGCTGCCGTATGCTTTGTCGTTTGCTGCCGGCGCCATGATCTATGTGGTCGTGGAAGAATTGATTCCAGAAGCACAGCAGGAACGCCAAACCGATTCGGCAACCATTGGGGCGATGATCGGTTTTTCCGTGATGATGCTACTCGACGTGGCATTGGGATAAGATTATAAAATAAGAAGATAACCTTCCAATATAGAAGGGGGAATATTCATAAAGGAGTGACGAAAATGACGACCGATAAATTTAATGAAGTCATGGATTTTGCCATCGAAGGGGAAGTGGCAGCTGTAAAATTTTATGAGGATTTGCAAAAAATAGTAAAATTTTCAGCTCAGAAAGAAATGCTGAAAGAATTGGAGAACATGGAAAAAGGACACATCAAGATTCTGGAAAACGTCCGCAAAAAAGGCTTTGAAAATATCACGGTAAAAAAAGTGACCAATCTCAATATCAGCGAATACATCGTTGATGTAAAACCCAAAGAGAATATGACTTACCAGGACATCCTGATTTTAGCCATGAAAAGAGAAGAACAATCGGAAAGACTTTACTCCGACCTGGCTGGCAATTTTGAAGGAACAGAACTGGAAACACTTTTCCTGAAACTGGCTTCCGAAGAATCCCGTCATAAACTGCAATTTGAAACCCTTTACGACGAATACGTCCTGAAAGAAAACTAATGGAGACGATCATGGAACAATTCTCTTTAAACGAAGTGATCGAGTTGGCGATCCAAATCGAGAAAAGCGGCTACCAATACTACAACGCGGCATTGGAAAGAAAAGACCT
>DAISYT010000291.1:0-3306 GCA_036825175.1 Candidatus Cloacimonadota bacterium | reverse complement strand
TCGATCGTACGTTCACGATACGGACTATTCGTACCGGGAGAGGTGATCGTGCCGCGATTTTCGCGAATTTCTTCGGCGGATTGGCTGTCCACATAAGCTTTGCCGGCTTTGATCAATTGCACAGCATATTCGTACATCTGCTCAAAATAATCCGAAGCGAAGAACAGCCGGTCTTCCCAATCTGCACCCAACCACTTTACGTCTTCCAAAATGGCATTCACAAAATCTTCGCTTTCTTTTTCGGGATTGGTGTCGTCGAAACGCAGATTGAATTTGCCGCCGTATTCCCGGGCGATATTGTAATTCAATAAAATGGCTTTGGCGTGTCCGATGTGCATCAGACCGTTCGGTTCCGGCGGAAAGCGGGTGTGTACCTTCCTGTTATATTTATTGGAATTCAAATCTTCATCGATAATCGTGCGGATGAAGTCTTTCGTCGTTTTAACTTCCATGTTCTATTCTCCTGTTAAAATCCGGCATAACCGGTTATAAATTTCTATAATAATCAATTCCGCATTTACATGACCGTCCAATTTTTTCTGCATATCCTCGAGAAAGGAGATCAGATCGACGGCATATTCGTCCACATGCGGATTCATCGCGTACAAAGTTTCCAAAATATCGGTCTTATCCAGGTTGATAATTTCCTGCGGATCGTTGTGAAAATAGGAAAGATCGGTGATCCAAATGATCAGATGGGAGATAATTTCGTTCAAAATATTCTGCGATTTGCTACTGCGATAATTAAGGGCAAAATCCAGAAAAGACAGGTCGTTGTGCGTGATGACCAGTTTGAGCAAATCCAAAGTCTGCTCCCGCGATTGAATGCGTCCTTCGTCTGCCAGACGCAAAGCCCGTTCCAGACTGCCATTGGCGATACGGGCATAAATCCTGGCATCGACGTTGTCCAAAGCTTTATTTTCCAATAATCTGTTCTCGATCACCTTTTTGGGAATCGCCTGAAAAGGCACCTGCTGACAGCGGGAAAGAATGGTGGGAACGAGGGAATTTGGCTTGGAAGTGGTTAAAATAATCACCGAATCGGTAGGCGGTTCTTCCAAAGTTTTCAGGAAGGCATTCGCAGCTTGCACCGTCATTTGATCGGCATCTTCGATGATGAAGATTTTGGTGGTGGCTTCGTTGGGAGAAAGACTGATCTTGTATTCCAGTTGCCGAATGCTTTCGATCCTGATGCCGGTGCCGGAAGAAAAGAAAAATTCCTTCCAGGGAGAGGTGCGTTTATTTTCCAGGTAAGCATTGAATTCATCCAGGGTTTTGGTGGATTTTATGCCTCCCATCAGAGTGATGTCCAATTTGGGCGTGGGAAAAATATAGAGAAAATCAGGATGATTCAGGCGGAGAAATTTCTGACAGGAATTGCAAAGACCGCAGGGACGTTTTTCCATAGTGGAAGTGCAATTGAGAGCCATGCCGAAATAAAGGGCAGTGGTAAATTTACCCACACCATCCGGACCGTAGAACAGGTAGCTGTTGGCGATCCGTTCATTCCGAATGGAATTTTCCAGAATGGAAATAGCTTTTTCCTGTGCCAGAATTTTACGTAACATATCTATCCGGAAAAATGTTTTTGAATGAAGGGACTGGCAAATTCGGAAGCCAGGATGTCCATGTATAACTCATCGTGTTTTTCTCCTCCCAAAATAATGGCTTCGCGACGCCGACCGATCTCTTTGAACCCAACTTTTTGGTAGCTGCGGATAGCTCTTTGATTGAAGGAAAAAACTTCCAGCATGAGATTGTTCAGATTCAAAATGTTAAAACCGTAATCCACCAGCAGCGAGAGAGCTTCGGTGCCGTAACCTTTATTCCAGTATTCCTGGTCGCCGATGAAAATTCCCACCTCGCCTTTGCGATGCCGTTCATTGAGACGAAACAGGCTGCAATTGCCGATGAGCTTATCTTCTGCCTGGGTAACGATGCCGAAGATCTGGGCATTGTTTTTAATCATATCCTGCAGGATCATTTTCTCGCGTTCCAGGCTCAATTGATTTTCAAAGATGATCAGGTTTTTGGCGATCTCAAAATCGTTCAGCCATTCGCAATATTGCTGGGCATCTTCCACACAAAGGGGGGAAAGGTACACTTTTTCACCGATCAGTTTTTTGAAGTATTTCATTTTTTCAGAACCGCATCGAAGCGTTTTATTGCTTCTTCTTTTCCTAAGATTGCCAGAATCTCGGTCAATTCCGGTCCGTGCACACAACCGAAAAGTGCCAGCCGTAAGGGGAAATAAAGGTTTTTGCCTTTTGCTCCGGTTGCCATTCCGGTTTCTTTTATGAGTGCATTCACACTTTCGTCATTCAGAGCGAAGGAGTCGGAAAGTTTTTGCAGCCAGAAACGGAAAATGTTTTGGGAATTTTCTTCCGACAGCAATGCTTTCGCTTCTTCATCGAACTCCGGTGAGAAAAAGAAGGGGCGGGCAACTTCCGGCATCTCCGCCAAAGTATTTACTCTTTGACGAGCAACATCGGTAACGAGCAGAAAACGCTCCTGATCGGTAATCCGAAAGCCGGCATTTGCAAAGAAAGGCTTTGCTTTGATGGCAATATAACCCAATTCCAAGGTTTTCAGGTAATGGCTGTTCATCCAGTTCAGTTTTTCCGGATCGAAAACTGCTCCGGCTTTACTGATGCGTTTTAACGAGAAATCATGTACCAATTCATCCACCGTGTATAATTCCCGATTTCCCGGCGCATGCCAGCCCAGCAAGGCGATGAAATTGAGCAGTGCTTCCGGCAGATAACCTTTTTTCAGATAATCTTCCGTTGCCACATCACCCTGGCGTTTGGAAAGCTTGCTTTTATCAGGATTTAGAATGAGTGGAAGGTGTACCCATTTGGGAGTTTTCCAGCCCAATACCTGATACATGAAAATATGTTTTGGCGTGCTGGGAAGCCATTCTTCGCCGCGGATTACGTGAGATACTTTCATCAGATGGTCGTCCACGACATTTGCCAGATGGTAAGTGGGAAAGCCGTCGGATTTGATCAGCACCTGATCGTCGATTTGTTGCCAGGGGAAGGAAACCCGATCCCGAACCAGATCGTAGAAAACTATTTCGCCTTCTTTGGGAGTTTTCAAGCGGATAACATAAGGCTTTCCGGCTACCAGATTCGCTTCGATCTCAGCGGAAGATAAATTGCGGCAATGTTCATTGTAACCGGTGTCCAACCCCAAAGCTTTTTGTTCCAAGCGCTGTTGCTCCAGTTCTTCCGGAGTGCAGAAACAATAATATGCTGCTCCTTTTTCGATTAGTTCTTGGGCATATTTCCGGTAGAGTTCAGT
>DAISYT010000290.1:0-3320 GCA_036825175.1 Candidatus Cloacimonadota bacterium | reverse complement strand
CTTTGCGATGCTTTTACACACCCCGTCCCGAAACTTCGGGACACCCCTAAGCCAACGGGCTTATAAATCTCATAGAGGGGATTATTTTAATAGCATAATCTTGCAGGTGGCTTGTTCTTTTCCATCGATCTTTAATCTGGCAATGTACGTTCCGCTGGAAACCCGTTTGCCGTTGTCGTCACGTCCTTTCCAGATGCAGTTGAAATCGCCTGCCGAAACCTGGCATTCCATCAACGTCTTCACTTTCTGCCCTTTGATGTTAAAGATTTCTATAGTCGCAAAGGCGGAGCTTTGCGTTACGCTGAAACTAATTTTGGTTTCGGGATTGAATGGATTCGGGTAATTTGAGAGGTGAGAAATGAGGGATGAGCTGGCAGGAATTTCGTGTTTTTGTACATCTAAAAGAGAAATCATTTCAAAATCCACTTGCGTATATTCACCTGCTATAACTGTTATATTAGGAATAGAAACTTCTTCATAGAATTCCAAATCTGCATTTAATTCGTATGTCCCGGGAAATAGTTTCATTTCATAATAACCGTTCGTATCAGGAAAAGCAAGTGTGCCTGATACATCTATTTCAGTGAATGGTAGGAAGTTAGTAATATAATCCTGTGTTATATATCCCTCGATTCCACCCATAGCAGGTTGTGACAGATATTCATAACATCCCATATCTATCCTGGCAATTCCATTATTATCTCCATCCCAGATTCTATCATTGAAATCAAGATCATAAACCGGTAGATTAAACGGTGTAATATCTTCCAGTCCCGTGTCTATACAAGGGCTGTTGCCGGAAAGGTGATAATTTCCATTAACCGGATCCAAAAATAAAGGATCATCTTCGATATTCCCGCCGAGATCGTTATATATGACCGTATTCAAATATAATGGAGCAGAAAAACAATTATTACCGGAATTGATTGTTGTATTTGGAATTGATGCGTTTATGCTATAATCTTCGATATCGTATATAATATTATTAAATACTTCACAATTGGAATAAATTCTTAAACCTTCTTCACATGACGCTATAACATTATTCAAAATATATGTAGTATAATCACTACCACCTGTAGCATAAATACCTTTTTCAATACCTATAATAACATTATTACTAAATATTGAATTAGTATATGAATTTTTTATACCCCAAGATAAGTTACTCCAAGGTAAGTTGTTCAAAATAAAATTATTTATGACTAAATTTGATTCAGGAGTATACCATGACTGCAATATCATTCCTGTATTACAGTTTAAAACGATATTATTAATGATAGAATACCTAAAATTTGCTTCGATTCCTATTCCACAGCTATCAATAACATTTTGAGAAACAACTGTGTAATAATTATCTATATCCATTGCTTTCTGGCAATTAAAAAAATAGTTTTTGTAAATACATCCGGGGCTTTTACAATTTATACCTGTTAAGCTGTTAATAAAAGTATTATATGTTATTGTGGCATTTAATGAAGTATTTACTTCCCATAATTTAATTCCCGAATAATTCATAAAAGTATTGTAGGAAATATAAGGTTTTGTTCCGATATTATCTTCAAAATTAATAGCAGATCGAGTGTAATTTTGTGCGTTCTCATCATTACAAATGAAATAATTCTTATAAATCCACGGAGAACTGTCATAAAAGCCTTGTATTCCACTATAATAATTCTTAAAAAAACAGTTTCGAATAGTTGCCCTGGCATTGCTTAAGGAAATTGCTCCGATGTAGTATTCTCCGCCCATAATTAACTGCATTTTGAATGAATATTCAATCCGGCAATGATCAAATATTGAATCATCATCACTCAGATAATCTAAGATTATTACTCCCCAGCGCCGATCTGTAGCATCACAATTCTTGGTAAAGACGATGCTGTCCTGCACTGTACCTGCCGCAATTATCCTGCCGCTCACTTTCATAAATTTTGCTTCTGAATAACCGTCACCATAGAAATAATCACCGCCCGTAGGATAGGTAGATGTTTCAAATTTTACTATTGTGCCCGGTAAAATTCTAAGAGTCACATTTTGATCGACCCAAATGTTATCGACTACGATGTAAGGATTATTACCGGGTGACCAGGTAGTATCTTGGGAAATGTGACCACTAACCTCGGTGGCTGAAGCAATGGATATTTGAAAATAGAATACAAAAAGATGAAGAATAAAACATAATATAAACTTACTCGGTTTATTCATACGCCCTTCTTTTTAACTTCCTAAATCGGAAATTCATATTCGCACATCATCGGTCAAGATAAAATCTCTACCCGCAAAATGCAGGTAGAGATTTTATTCGTATTAACGAAGAAGTTTACGTTACTTAAGCAGCAACATTTTTCGTGTTTTCTGGAAATCTCCCGATCTCAACTTGTAGAAATAAATTCCCGATGAAACCACTTTGCCATCGTCATCTTCACCATTCCAAACGATGGCGTGGCGTCCGGCAGAAAGGGTGGTATTCACCAGAGTCTTCACCTTCTGACCTTTCATGTTGAAGATTTCCAAAGTCGCAAAGGCGGAGCTTTGCGTTACACTAAAAGTGATTGTGGTTTCGGGGTTAAACGGATTCGGTGAATTCTGATAAAGTGCATTCACGCAAGGCTCGAGCGGATCATCGCTTCCCAATCCGTCCCAGATCACGGTCACTTGGTTGGAAGCCGCACTTTCGCTTTCCTGTTCATATTGAGCGGTAACGTAATAAATATATTCACCGGCAGAAGGCAGAACATCTTCATACGAAAATTCCGTAGTCGAGTCGATCAATTGGAAGGTTCCGCCATTTACATTTCGGTAGACATTAAAATTCTGTAACTCCCTGCCGGCATGATGAATACCGCTATTTCCCGTAGGTTGATTATGTTCCCAGGTAAGATCGACGACCGCATCGTTTTGCACAGCTTCCAGATTTTCGGGAGCTTGCAGATAATACAATTCAAAACTGATCGATGTGATCTGATTTTCCAACACGCTTACATCGTTTATGGAAATGGTTTCGTAGCCTTCCAAAGAAGCCGTAGCCGTATAATTCCCCACCGGAACTTCGAGCGAGAAAGCACCTGTTGCGTCGGGATGGCAGATAGCAGAACCGATTTGAACGGTGGCATTTTGCGGATCGGCAGTCGGAATGAAAGAAATATTACCGCTTACAGTACCGGTGGCTGCCGGAGTTACGCATGGGAAAGTAATCAGATCGACCCAGGCACAATCGTCTTCGATAAAACTGGAACCATCTCCGCTGTCTTTCACATAAACCCAATCGAAGGTGTGAGTGCCGGCTTCTACCGGACAGCTGAAATAAGTCCAGGGAG
>DAISYT010000289.1:1793-3326 GCA_036825175.1 Candidatus Cloacimonadota bacterium | reverse complement strand
CCTGTTTGTGTGGAGGAATTATGACCGACGAAATGTTAGTAATTGATACTCAGCAAATTCAAAATAGAATATTTACTATTCGTGGTGTTCAAGTGATGTTAGATAGAGATTTGGCAGAATTGTACAGAATTGAGACTAAAAGACTTAATTAACAAGTAAAAAGAAATGTTAGCAGATTTCCATCTAACTTCATGTTTCAACTTACGAATAATGAAAAAGATGAACTGGTCGCAATTTGCGACCGGTTAAATAAACTTAAGCATTCTTCATTCAGCCCTTATGTCTTTACGGAACAAGGTGTAGCAATGCTCTCAGCAGTATTACGAAGTGAAACCGCTATAAAGGTCAGCATCAGAATCATGCAGGCATTTGTGCAAATGCGTCACTTTCTTATGGAAAATGCTCAACTATTTTCTCGCATCGAGCGAGTTGAACAAAAACAAATAGAAACTGACAACAGGTTGGAGCAAATTTTCCAGGCTATTGAAAGTAGGCAGATCAAACCTAAACAAGGAATATTCTTCGATGGACAGATTTTTGATGCTTACAAGTTGCTGGCAGATATAATCAAAACTGCTGATAAATCGATATGGATTATCGACAACTACATAGATGAAACAATTCTCACTTTATTATCAAAAAGAAAAACAAACGTTCATATTGTATTATTTTCCAAGCAGTTTACAAAACAAATGCAACTGGATATCACTAAATTCAATGTTCAATATCCTGAGACCAAAACGATAAAACTATCTTCATCTCATGACAGATTTATTATTATAGATGAAAAAATTGTTTATCATTTGGGAGCTTCTCTCAAAGATTTAGGAAAGAAATGGTTTGCTTTCACAATCATGGAAAATGATTCGATAAAGCTGATAGAAAAAATTCGAGAGTATTTGATTCAAAAATAAGGGAGTTAGCACACTGAGAAATGATGCTTTGCAGATGGTGGAAGTGAGTGTGTAAGATAGAATGATGATGAATACAAAAATTTACCTAATAGCCCTGTCCTTCAGGGCTGGGAAAGATGAGAAAAAAATGAAAGAAGGAAAGCCGTTAACGGCTTTACATGATCGCTCGAATTCAGTTTCCTACCCGTTATCGGGCAGGCTAAGAAAAAAAAGGATATTTAACTGCCATGAACAAAACCAATAAATCCAACCGTTACAAACGCATCATCTCTCAAATAACCGATCTCATCCAAAAGACGCCGGATCCGCTGGCTCGCATGAGCACGATCGTGGCAATTTTGCATCACAAATTCGATTACTTTTTTTGGACAGGATTTTATCGTTTAGTGGATGGCGAACTCACGGTTTGCTGCTATCAGGGCAGCGTTGCCTGTTTGGTGCTTGCCAAACACACCGGTGTTTGCTGGGCAGCGTTAGATCAGCAGAAAACCATCGTCGTGCCGGATGTAAATCAATTTCCCGGTCATATTGCCTGTGACAGCCGTTCGAGATCGGAAATTGTGGTGCCGGTTTGGCAGGATGGAAACATCGTTGCCGTGCTGGATGTGGACAGCAAAGA
>DAISYT010000289.1:0-1693 GCA_036825175.1 Candidatus Cloacimonadota bacterium | reverse complement strand
TGCCGGTTTGGCAGGATGGAAACATCGTTGCCGTGCTGGATGTGGACAGCAAAGAGCTGAACTCATTCGATGAAATCGATGCGAAATATTTAGAGAAAATCATCAATCTGATATATCAGTAGTTCAGAAGTAACATTTCCTTATTTCTCCCCCTGTTAAGGGGAGATGTTTTGCGGTTTTTGGAAAAAAAACGTAAAACAGAGGGGTTAAAAAATTCGGAATTTTTAGAGAAAATCATCAATCTGATATATCTGTAATTCAGAAGAAACATTTCCTTATTTCTCCCCCTGTTAAGGGGAGATGTTTTGCGGTTTTTTGGAAAAAAAACGTAAAACAGAAGGGTTAAAATACTGAATATTCCGGGAATATCGCTTAATCTTTTCCATCTGCGGTTAATTGGCTGCAAAAAAAAATGGTACACCCGTAGGGACTCGAACCCTAGACCCGCTGATTAAGAGTCAGCTGCTCTACCAACTGAGCTACGGATGCACTCTGGAAGTGAGTAAAAATTTTTTATGAGTTTTCGTGTCAACCGATTTTTCCACGATCTGTTATTCCAACCTGCAAATGTTATCAGAATTCAAATCAATTTGGCGGAAAATCATTTCTACCAAAAGGCTTTCCATCTTTATAAGTTACCCGGAATTTGGATTGTTTCACATCTTCCCGCATCAATTCAGGATAATCGCCGAACTCGGCTTTTTCAAATTTTCGTAGTGGTAAAATCAATCGCCTAAATTCATTCACGGTAAAATCTTCAGCAGAAATATTCTGGTATTTTTCTTTTAATTCATGGTCAATGTAATCTTCTATTTTAGAAAATTCGGCGAGATGATCCTGCCAATACAACCAGAAGAAGCGGAAAAGAATTTTCTTGAGCGGTTTGGCACTGCCGATATGCACGAAGTAAATTTTATTTAAACGCTTAATCTCGTAGCTGAATGGTAGCTTCAGGATTTCAAACTTACCTTTTTTTACATAATTTAATTTGGGATGCCAGGTATGAATGTAACCTTCGGAATTCGTTTCTTTCCCGGTTTTCACGTGGAATAGATCGCCGGCAAAACTGTAGGTAAGCGGAAAGATGAGGTAATGTTTCTTCTCATTTAAACTCAGCAGAAAATCCCGCAAAAATTTGATATTTTGCGAACCGGAAGTATGAGCGATAAAATCGGAATCCCAGCGAAAAATCCAGCGGAAGGAAGTAAGCGAAAGCGCATGATTACTAACCCGACAGATATCGTTGGAAATTTCATTTTCCAAAACCAGCACATATTTTAATTGCGGTTTGATCCGCTCGATCTCTTCCAAGGTTCCATCGGCGGAATTATTGTTTACCACCACCACTTCATCGGCAAAATCATTCAATGAAAGCAGCGATTTAGCGATCCATTCCTCTTCATCCCGCACCCGGATCAGCACACTGATGCCGTTTTTTATGCGTGTCGGTTTGGTAAAAATTTGGAAGAGACTCGCCGGTTTGGACAGCCAATATCGCAGATTCTGCCCTTTCGTGAATTTGTGTTTAAACATGTGCAAATCCACTTAACAGCGTGATAACTTCCCGATATTCGGAAGTTCTGTAAACGAACAATTCCCCCTCATTCCTGAAAAGAATCAGATTCAACTTTGTATCCGCTTTTTTATCCTGATGCAGCGTTGCCTCTCCCCTGCTTTGCAGTTCGGGAAGAAT
>DAISYT010000288.1:0-3331 GCA_036825175.1 Candidatus Cloacimonadota bacterium | reverse complement strand
ATTCTATCGGCGGAAATCCCCCAACCTTTAGGGCCGCATCGCCTTCGCCCGGCGAAAACGGCGCCTTTCGGCCGCGTATTGAAAAATACCGCCAAAACGCCTAGTTTCAGCGTTTCGCCCACATCCCACCCAAGGAAGGACGCATGACCGTCGGCGCCCCCGGAAAAAACCTCGCCGTCAGCGTGGTGATCCCGGTTTACAATGATCAGGAAGTTTTAAACGAGCTTTACAGGC
The DNA here is from genome assembly GCA_036825175.1 of Candidatus Cloacimonadota bacterium. Lineage (GTDB taxonomy): Bacteria > Cloacimonadota > Cloacimonadia > Cloacimonadales > TCS61 > B137-G9. Next base: position 3,097 of record DAISYT010000288.1, on the reverse strand, counting down.
GGCTTTCCCCGGTTTTGAATGCTCAGCAACCGAATCATGAAATCATCTTTGTGGACGATGGCAGTATCGACGATTCGGTAAAAATATTGCGGGAAATTCAAACCAGTGACTACCGGCTGAAAATCGTGGTTCTATCTAACAATTTCGGACAAAGTAACGCCATCGCTGCCGGATTGGAAAGCTGCACCGGCGAGATTATCGTGGTGATGGATTGTGATCTGGAAGACCGTCCGGAAGACATTCCCACACTTTTGGAAATGCTGGAATCCAGCAGCAAACCGCTGGTTATAGCTCAAAGAGAAATTCGCCGGATTCCCTTTGCAGAAAAATTGCTTTCCAACCTTTTTTTCGCGTTGGCGAATCTGATTACCAATATTACACAGCCTGCCCATTTGGGAGTGTTTCGCGCTTTCAAACGAAGTTCCTATCAAAAAATAAAACAGGATAAAACGCTGCAGGGTACCATTCTCAGCCGTTTTTACCAGGCAGAGGTTCCCTTTGCCACGGTGCAGCTGGTAAAAGACAAACGTTTCGCCGGCAGCAGCGGTTATACTTTCGGAAAACGTTGTAAATTGGCTTTTGACAGGCTTCTTCCCCATTTAAAAAATCCCGCTTTCCGCCAGGAACGCAACCCGTATTTTGTGGTGAAAGAGATTATCGAAATAAGAGAAACCAAATGAAAAAAATCATCATTCTGGGCGGAATCGGGAATGGTTCCGTTATCGCCAATGCCATTGTCGATGCCAATCTTCGCGGTTTGCAGGAAATAGAATTTACCGGCTTTCTGAATGATCGCGAAAAAGTCGGCTCTGCTATCGAAGGATTTCCGGTGTTGGGAAAATTGAGTGACTGCCAAAAATTCCTGCAGGAAGGTTACTTTTTCCTGAACACGATCTATCGCATCGACGGGCAGCAGGAGCGCATCGACCTGTTTGAAAATCTGCGCATTCCTGACGAAGCAATGGCTACTTTTGTTCACCCGTTGGCTTACGTGGCTCCCGATGTTATAATCGGTGTCGGTACGGTGATCATGCCAAATGCTTCACTTTCCAGCGGAACCGTTCTGGGTAAGTGTTGCCTGGTGATGGTCGGCGCCACGATCGGGCATAACAACCGCATCGGCAACCACTGTCATTTCGCCGCGCAAAGCTGCACCAGTTCATTCGTAACCATCCGCAGCGGAGTACATTTGGGATTGCATTGCTGCGTGCGGGAAAATCTTCAGATCGGTCGCAACTCCACGTTGGGTATGGGATCGGTTCTGTTACAAGATATGGGAGAAAATGAAATCTGGGCAGGCAATCCTGCCGGATTTATCCGAAATGCCGAAAAAGATGAAAAGATCAAATAAAATCCAAAAAGCTACCGATGAACGATTAACAGACGTTTTTCACGAAGCGGCAGCTTTGAGGTAAAAATATAATTTTAGAGGAAAAAATGAAATTTAATTATCGCATCAAAACTCAGAGAATTAACCCGAAAGGAATGAATCAAAATGAATAAAATCGCCATCCTGCAATCTAATTACATTCCCTGGAAAGGTTACTTCCACATTATCAAAAAAGTCGATCATTTCGTATTTTTAGATACAGCCCAATACACTCAACGGGACTGGCGAAACCGAAATCAAATCAAAACTCCGAACGGATTGCTCTGGCTTACCGTTCCCACCAATGGCTCGCAAAATGTAAAAATCAACGACGTAAAAATCGATAATTCCCAAAACTGGTCTGCCGATCATTTCCACACTTTGGAACGCTGTTACGCCTGCACTCCGCATTTCGAGGATTTTCGGGCATTCTTGCAAAAAATATATGTGGAAAATACCTGGGAATATCTGAGCGACCTAAACCGTTATCTGATCGTGGAGATTTCTCATCTGCTGGAATTCGACACGGAATTTCATCTTTCAACGGAATTTATTCTGCCTTGCGATAAAAATGAAAAAATCATCTCCGTTATTCATCAGTTGGCAGGAACGCACTACATAAGCGGTCCATCCGCCAAATCTTATATCGACGAAGATATTTTTGCCATTAACGACATCCGGCTGGAATGGATGGATTATACGCAATATCCGGTATATGAACAGCCCTGGCAGCCTTTTGTCCACGAAGTTTCCATCCTCGATTTGCTCTTCTGCCTGGGAAAAGAAAAAGCCATTCGGTATTTCCGGTCGCTGCCGGGAGAAAGTAATGATCAAATTTAACAAGCCGTTGCTTTGGGGCAGTGAATTTGAAACTCTGTCCCAAACATTTGCTCAGACTGACTGCAAACATTTCGAGAATCTGTGTCGTGAATTGCTGAAAAACGAGATCAAATGCCGGGATGTACAGATGACATCTTCCTGCACGGCAGCTTTGGAAATGGCTGTCCAACTTATCGGCATCGAGCCGCAAGACGAAGTGATCATGCCGTCTTTTACTCATGTGGGAACGGCAAATCCCTTCAGGCGTGCCGGCGCTGAAATAAGGTGGTGCGATATTCGTTCCGATACCAAAAATATCGACGAAAACCTGATCGAAGAGCTGATTACTTCCCATACGAAAGCTGTGGTGGCAGTTCATTATGGCGGAGTAAGTTGTGAAATGGATAAGATCACGGAAATCTGCCGCCGTCATAATCTGTTTCTGATCGAAGATTGCGCCATGGCGATCGGAGCCAAATACCGCCAAAAACCATTGGGAAGCTTCGGTGATCTGGCGGTCGTTAGTTTTCATGAAACCAAAAATATCCATTGCTGCCGGGGAGGTGCTTTGATCATCAATCGGGAAGAATTCGTCGAGAAAGCCCAGATTCTCATCGACTGCGGAACAGATAAACATCGTTTCGAGACCGGAAAAATCGATCATTACAGTTGGATCGAAGTCGGTTCAAATTATCAGATGAGCCGGTTGCAATCTGCTTTTCTTTCCGTGCAATTGAATGTTTTGCAGGAAGTTACGGCTAAGCGTCTCCTCATTTGGGAAAGATACTTCATGCTGTTGGGAAATTTTCTTCCACCCGAAAAACTACCGATCGTTCCATCCGATTGTCAGCATAATGGTCATCTTTTCTACCTGATATTGGAAAGCAAATTGAAGCGGGAATTATTGAC
>DAISYT010000287.1:0-3346 GCA_036825175.1 Candidatus Cloacimonadota bacterium | reverse complement strand
TTATTTTTATAATTAGTTAACGACTTGAAAGTCGTTTTGATCTGAATTAACGACTTAAAAGTCGTTTTACTTGAATTAGTTAACGACCTGGCAGGTCGTTTTACTTTAATAATAACATCTTTCGTGTTTTCTCCACTTTACCTGCTTTCAGTTTGTAGAAATAAATTCCGGAAGTGACTTGTTTCCCATTTTCATCATCGCCATTCCAGGTGACAGTATTGGAGCACGTCCGGTAGCTGCCGGACGTGGCTGCAAATGAATTGCAGCAGTCCAAAGTTTTTACCTTTTGACCCTTAATGTTATAGATTTCTATGGTCGCAAACAAGGCTGTTTGCGGTACGCTAAAAGTTATAGTTGTGGTTGGATTGAACGGATTGGGATAATTATAAAGAAAGTATTCTGTCTCCGGTAATTGTTCATAAGTTACGCCTGTCAGATTTGGCAACTCTCCTTTTGCAATCCAGAGGTCACCATAAGTAACATCAGCATTATTCGAATTAAGCAAGCCAACATAAGCATAATTCTGTTGATCGAAATTCAGGTATATTCGAGAAGATCCCAATTCATTGAAAACAAATGGAAATTGCCAGTTCAATTCCTGAGAGAAATTACCCGAAGCGCTTTCCGTATATTGGAAGTTAAGTAGTATCTCATCTCCTATCATATTTATAAGGTGAGTATAAACTCTGCTGTCGTTATTCGCATGGCAGTAAAAACCTTTCATAAATGGTGGATAGAAGGTATAGTAGGAATTAATGGTATTATTGAATAAGCAATAATCGTACACCTGATCATTATTGATGCTGTTATCATGAAGACAATAATATATATGATTCCAGGATGTTCTATCTGCGATTACATTTACATAATCCGTATCAGGATAATACATCGTCTCACTATAAATTTCCGGATATCCAAAATAAAAATAATCTATATTAAAGTGTTGATCATTAGTTACGGTTATGTATGTTACAAGATTGCTATCTGCTTTGCAATCGAGTAAATGGGTATCGCTCGAATAAAATTTATTGTGAAGTTGTTCAAAACTTACTCCTTCATCGTCGGAACATTTTAAAATAAAAGAGCTTAAATTATCAGTATTTGCATTAAAAAAGAAATTAGGAATAGTAGCTATCAACCGGCTGTCGCTATGATAATCCTTGCTATAACCAGTGGAAGGATGAGTTCCCCCGAAATGAAAATTTTCCAAATCCCATTCATTATTGTTAGAAGGATGGTTGTATGAATCAATTCCACTACGATGTAAAAATCCGCGACGGCGTTGAATGATCGAGCCCCAAAGATTAACCGTACCTCTTTCAAATACAATATCTTCTGCGGATTCAGGCCAAACAGGATTATACCAGGGATAATCCGTTCCATAAGGAAAAGCATAATTATCAGGATCATCATTAGGATAACTGTTCAGATATTCGGTGGTTTCATAAGGAAAACCACAAGTTTGGTATGCACCTGCCGGTATATTACCATGCATACCGAATCCCGCAATCTGGTTGGGAAGATTCGAGTAAGCAGGAAAGATAAATTTATGGAAATCGATATATGAATAAATCGTATCTGCTTGAGAATAAGGACTAAGAGCGTTGAAATCAGGTGTAGAGCCATGCGGATGCTGATATTCAAAAGTAAATATTCCATCGTAATGACATGCTAAATTGCCATAAACAGAAGCATCACCTTCTCCGATTGCTGCATACGCTCCATATAAATACAAACTCGAGCAATTGTCATCTCTTATAATATTATTCATAAAAGGATCTCTGTGTTTATAGCGTATGATTATTTTTTTCTCGGAAATAAGCCCAAAATAGTCCGAAATATTGGGATTGTTGGGATCATCCGGTGCTGAACCGATTATAGTATTTAAATAAGTTACATCACCCACCAGATAAGCATTCTTTTTACAAATCCACGTTACTTTTCCACTAACATCGCCTTCAATCCATAATTCTGCATCGGGGACAAAATAAGATATCCCGTTAAATGATGAATTCAAAGTTGGTCCATTAGTCCAAACAGTATCGACAATTTCGATATGATTCTGATAAACATTATCCGTCTCGGTAAACCAATTGTTACCGTTGTTTACTTTGCTATTTGCAACTTCCTGATCATGTGGATACCAGCTATAAACATCAAAGTCCTGAGTTCCGTTGGAGATGAATTCACCGAACATGGTTTGCATCGAAGAACCACATATTTTTACATAAACTATATCGTATCCTTCACCTACTGTTTGAGCATTCAAAGCCAATGAATCGACTGTCACTGGCAAATAAATCGGGGTAACTAATTCCTGTAATCCACCCAGAAAGATAGATTCACAAGGTGCTGAATTAACTGCCAACTCTCCTGAGGGATAAATACGTACTCTACCGGCAGTTGTAACGGGTCCTTCAAAGGTGGGCCAACCACTAAGATTACTTATCCAGATATCATCGTTGGAATGTACCGGTCCCGTCAGCACATTTTGCCCGGTAAAATATGCGATATTCGTTCCGTTTCCACTATTCTCTGTTGCTTCCAGTTGAGTGAAATAATGAAAGTATGTCATATTAGGATTATCCTTCCTTTTATAATAAAGATATAATTCATCTCCATCCAAACAAGTAGTGAACTCACTTACTTCCGTATCGATACTCTCGATCTCGAAACTTGCTCCATTATCTATCGAAACCGCTTCTAATAAAGTTTTTATACCTTCGATAGTTTCAATGAAAAATATTACAATTTTTCCTTCGGGAAATACTTCTATCGTAGGAAGAGCAAATTCATTCCGATAAACATTGGAATCGATTAAAGTATTTATATAAGTAAATCCATCGGAAGAATGAGAAAACCAGAGATTTGCAGCCAGTGAATCTTCCACAAAAGCCAGGCAAACTTCATTATCAATAACGGTATAAGCCTCGCTACCACGGAAAAATACATCGCCCAACCCGGCATTTATTTGTACCAGATTATTCATTTGACCCGATAAAATTGCACAAAACATTATCAAGATTAGGAGAAAGCACTTTTTCATTTTTTCACCCCTACTATAAATTTTTCTACATAATTTATTTAACGACTTACAAACTATCTGCGTTTTTATTAACGACTTAAAAGTCGTTTTACTTTAATAATAACATCTTTCGTGTTTTCTCCACTTTACCTGCTTTCAGTTTGTAGAAATAAATTCCGGAAGTGACTTGTTTCCCATTTTCATCATCGCCATTCCAGGTGACAGTATTGGAGCACGTCCGGTAGCTGCCGGACGTGGCTGCAAATGAATTGCAGCAGTCCAAAGTTTTTACCTTTTGACCCTTAATGTTATAGATTTCTA
>DAISYT010000286.1:0-3351 GCA_036825175.1 Candidatus Cloacimonadota bacterium | reverse complement strand
TTAGCGCTTTTAGCGCTTCAATTACAATCAGGATTTTTTGTTGAACTGTAACCGCCACATTCTCCGATCAAGCCGCCTACTTTTCCTGCCGCCGTTATAGAAATATCTGCTGAGCATTCAGTAACGAAAACGTTATATGTATCGCCACCGGTCACATTCTCATAAACTTCGATTCTTCCGATCAAACCACCGGCTTCATCGTAAGTGCCCACTATCGAACCAGAAACATGACAGTCCACGATGGAGATGCTTGTATCACTGGCGGAATGATATACTCTTGCTATCAAACCTCCAACGACATGCCGACCTTTGACATAACAATTTTCCAAAGACAATTCATGAATATAGCTGCCACTGTAAACAAAGTCAAAAAAGGCTTGTTCATTGGTTCCGCTGCGATAAATATATAAATTCCTGATGATTTTTCCATTTCCGTCGTAATCTCCTGTAAAAAATGTGGAGGAATTGCCGATGGGAGTCCAGCCACCGCCGCCATCCCAATTCTGAATATTATCATCTCCGGAAGTGGGAAAACTGATGTCGTCCATTTGCTTAAAATGATCATCCCAATAACCAGAATTTTGACTTAACCAATAAAGATTTTGCCACGTTGCCATTCGGTAAGGATCTTCACTTGTACCCGATCCATCAGGCATGACGGCAGTTTGAGCGGAATATTCTGTAACAAAGAAAGCGAAAAATAACAAAATAAAACAGTTTTGTTTAAAAAGCTTTTTCATCACTTATCCTCCTCAAATTCATATCACACTTGGTAAAACTCAGATGTAAAATGAGATAACACCTTATTTCATATTCTTCCTACTTTTCCGCAACTACCGTGCCAGATGAATAAATCGTGAACGTCTGTCATTCATAAGTCTTTATGATATGATACGTTACGATATTTTCCAAAATTAACCTGATAGAAGCTTCTGATAACAACTTGACACGGCATTGCAAAACTGCAACTTATGACCGCTATCATTGCGAAAACGTAGGAGGATGGATGGAAGCGCTAAAAGAGTGGAAAAACAAGCTACAGAAAGTGGGAAAACTGGATAAACTGGAAATTTATGCTGATATCATAAAATATTATTACGACAATCGTGAACCGGAATTTATCAACGATTTTCGCGAAGCTGTAACCATATTTAACGAATATCTGCAATTCGACGTAAAACCCAGAAAAGAAACTTGTCTGGCATTGCAGAATATCTTCCTGTTTACCTTCCGTCTGATCAGATATATTAGTTTTGGTCGACATTTTAAAGAAGTACTCGAAGAGTACAAACGAAATGAAAAATACTTTCAGTCGTCCAATCTTACCGCTTTCATTTATGATGAATTATGCTATCTTTTCTGGCGATTCCATGATTTCGATGCTGCTCTCGAATTCGGTATAAAAAGTTACGAACTGGCAGAAAAAAGCGATAAGGCGATTTTACAGGGGCGTTATTCCAATGTTGGTTTTATTTATGAGAGTCGGAATGACTTTGAAAATGCGACGAAATATTATCAGTTACAACTGAATTTTGGCTTACAAACCAACGCAGATCGGGCAGTATTTCTGGCTTATAGCGGTTTTGGCAGGATCAATTTGAGCAAAGGGAAATTTGCCTCTGCCATAAACTATTTTCAGGAAGCGCTCAAATATTTTTCCGAACTCAATTCCGAAGATGTGATGGCGGTTTACAATAATCTTGGTATTGCTTATGGGCGTATGGGAAATCTGGAAGAAAGCCTGAGATATTTCAATACCTATATCAATGATGATACACGAGCCAGGTATCCGGATATGTATTGCTCTTTTTTGATGAATTCATCGAATTGTTATACTACTCTGGGAAAATGGGATGAGACAGAAAAATATCTGTTTATGGCACTTGAATTTGCTGAACAAATTAAAAATCCTGAATATATGGCTGTAGTTTTGATTGATTTGGGAAATCTGGAACGGACCAGACAGAATTGGCAGAAATCCATTTCTTATTTTAAAAAAAGCAAAACTATCATTATGCAAACCCAAAACATATTACATGATATTCTAATTGATCAGGGCTTAGGAATTGCCTATTTCAATTTAAACGATATTTCTAATGCCATTAAATATCTGGAATCTTCTCTCGCCAAATCCGAAAAAGAAGAGCGGAATGTTGGCATCGGCATCGGAATGCGTTACCTCTCTCAGATATATGAACAGCAAAATGATTTGGAAAAAGCTTTATATTATCATAAAAAGATGCATCAATATGAGATGGCACGAATTGAAGAAAAAGAAAAATCAGCAGCACTGGAAAAAAAGAAAAATTCGCCTATCCCTGGCAACCCGAAACTTTCTTTTTATAACTCCTTGATATCGGCGGAATTAAGTGATCTGATTAAATCACCTTTTGTCGGAAATAGTGCTGCCATGAGAAAAGTGGTGGAAATGGCTCGGATCGCTGCTAAGCAAGATGTTTCCGTTTTATTAACAGGTGAATCGGGGACCGGTAAAGAAATTATTGCCAGGATAATTCATTATTCCAGTGTCCGAAAAGATAATCCTTTCATCGTCGTGAATTCTGCTGCTTTTACGGAAAGCCTGGCAGAGAGTGCTTTTTTCGGCAGTGAAAAGGGTGCTTTTACTGGAGCAGAGAAAACCCGGTTTGGGTACATCGAGGCTGCCAAACAAGGTAGCTTATTTCTGGATGAAATTGGAGAGATGTCGTTAAATTTACAGGCAAAATTATTACGTGCTTTGGAAGAACATGTCATCAGCCGATTGGGCAGTACAAAAGAGATCAAAGTCGATTTTCGCCTGATTTGTGCTACGAATAAAAATCTGTATGAATTATCTGATAAACAACAGTTTCGTTTCGATCTGCTGAATCGGCTGAACACGCTGGAAATTTATGTCCCGACACTCAAGGAAAGGAAAGAAGATATTCCGCTTCTGCTCGAATATTTCCTTTCTTTCTTCTCTCAACAGAAAGAAGTCGAGAAGCCCATTCTTTCCAAAGCTGCACTGGATTTGCTGCTCGAATATGATTTTCCCGGAAATGTGAGGGAATTGAAAAACATTCTGCAAAGAACGGTTTTATTCAGTAATAAAGCGGTGATCGAGCCGGAAGACCTGATGTTCCCACCCCAGAAAACAGAAAAAGCAGATAGCACGATCTATTCCTCATTGAATCTGGCGGAATGTGAAACTGCGGTTATTCGTAAAGCCATGCAGATCAGCGGCAATGTGCAGGTAAAAGCAGCAAAACTTTTGGGAATTTCACCTTTCGCTCTCAGCCGCAGATTGATGAAGATGAGCAAGTGAGGAATAGGTTTGTAGATTTAGAATGTCATTTTGATCAGGTACCAAAT
>DAISYT010000285.1:0-3354 GCA_036825175.1 Candidatus Cloacimonadota bacterium | reverse complement strand
TATCGATCAGATTATCCTCGTCATCGAAAATACGCAGCATTTCGCCGCTACCGCTCAAGCCAAACTCAAAATCGCCGAGATAATTTTCTACCAGAGTGAATAATGACAAGAAAGTTTCGGAATCCTGACAAAGTACATAATATTGATGCGATTCCAACTGAAATCCGTTGGGGAAAGTAAAAATATGTGCGTCGTCTTCATCTTTGAATTGCCAGCCGCTCAAATCGAGCGTCGAATTGCTGTTGTTGTAAATTTCTATCCAGTCGCCCGGATCGAACTCGGAACTGGAATTGTAGTTGATCTCATTGATCACGATCATACTACTGCCACCGCCGATTTGCTGGAAATTAGCAGTCAGGTTTATGTCTCCGGAAGGTGTTATTTGCAGCGAAGTGTTACTGCTGCCGGAACTGCCCGACCAGCCCGTAAACTGGTAACCATCATAAGGTTCGGCGGTCAATTTAAGGGGAACTCCGGCAAGATAACTGCCGTTGAACGGAAAATCATGCAACGTAATAAAGTTTAATTTCACATACCCCATGCTTTCGTCGTTTACGTCCACATTTACATTTACCGCGTCTCCCCAGCCGAATTCGGTTTGCAGAATTTCGAGCATATTTTCCGGGCGCAAAGAGGCAAAAGTTTCCATATCCTCTACTTCGTCGTACCAATCCTGCATGGTTCCCAGATTCCATCTTACCAGATGAGCCGGCATTTCCACTTCATACTGCGATTCGATATCAGAGATTTCCGAAAGCAGCAAAGCAGGCTGATAGATCGTGTTCAGATAATCCAGAATGCAGTTAGTCACATTCTGCCGAAATTCCGCATTATTAAACATCATGCGGTAGAGAAAGGTGGTGGCAGGATAATTGGCATTGGTGGAATCGGTGGAAAGGATCGACCAAATGGTGTCGTCATCGTAACCGGAATAAGGATAACCAAACGTCCAATCCATATCGTCCAGAATCCAGTGCAGATTGCCGGTATCGGTTCGTTCACGCCACATGGTAACGTTGTTGCGGGGCCAGTCGGAATTGTTGCAATAAATATTTGCAGCTAAATATTTTACCAGATTTTTCACAGCTATTTTGGTTTTGATGTATTCGTAATTTTCGTTAACAGAAAGATCGTGATCGATCATATAATCGATGATCTGATGATAAGCCGTGGAATCTCCGGTCATGGGTTCGCCCTGGTTTTCCAAAATATCCAGATTAGCGGGATCGACATTACAATTGGAAGCGATGAAATGTTCGTTCACTTTTTCCCGCAAATTGTAAATGCCCCAATACATGCCGTTCAAATAAACGATGACCGGTTGAAATTCCTGATAAAGAATATCCTGATCCTGCATCAGATTACTAACAAAACCGTCCCGGAAATGAGTGGAAACAAAGTCATTGCCCGAATTTCGCAAGAGGAGACATTCAAATTCATCGATGTCTTTTTCGGGGAAAACCTGATAGTTGAGCGAACCTTCGCCGTATTGACTGCGGAAAAACAGAGCCAGAGAACGCTGATCGAAACGGCGGCTCCATCTGCCGTGAATCTTTACTCCCGCATCGATCTGGAATTTCCGATTACCGGTAGCGGAAAACATTTCCACGTGGACAGGCTTTTCCCAATCCTGCCAGAAATTGGCTCCATAATAGGGCGGATAAGAAGCGGCGTTCGGACCCATTACATAAATTCCGGTTTCCCAATCGAAGAAATTGGCGGGAGTAGTTGCCAGGGAAATTACCGGCATAGTGAAGTCGCGATCGATGAAATAGGTGTGCGTGATGGTGGTACTGGGAACGGAATTCGGACCAAATACTTTTGCGCGGATAACGTGGGTGGTGTCGATGACGATGGGTTGCGTATAAATTTCGCAGGTTTCATTCGGATCGGTGCCATCCAAAGTATAATAGATCGTTTCGCCGGCAGCTCCACCGGCAAGGGAAATCGTCTGCGAACCGGTGAAAAAACCGCCATCGGGACCGATTTCGGGAGGCTCAGCAAAAGTCTGATAACCGTAAGTATTATTTTCTGCGCCCGGTGTGGATTCGTTGAAAAAATAAAGGTCGTTCCCGCCATCCGGTTGTCTGCCGAGAGAAATATCCACCGGTAATGCCGTGGTGAATAAAGAATCGATGATATCGCCATCCGTGTCGCTAAGATAAAGCGTTTCGCCTTCCGAACCGATCTTAAAATTGGTGTGCGGGCAGGTACACAGCGAATCGAGCAGAGGATTAACGCCCGCAGCATTTATCGGCGGTGTGATCATGCCAAAAGTAAGGAACGGGATCATGGTCAGGTCGCTGCCGGTAGGAGTGTTGTTGTGCGTTTGAATGCACAAAACATTCTCTCCTTCCACCAAAAAAGAAAGCAGATCGGGGATCAGGAATTTTTCCGGAGAACCGCCTTCATACAGCACGGCTTCCCAGGATTCTGCCGCCAGATCGTCATAAGCAGGAATAATGCCGGGTGAACCAATATTTGCCCGGGCGATTTCCATTCCGTTCAAATAAGCCACAAAAGCATCGTCGTAATCCACATGAAACAGCCCGGTCACGATGTTGCTAAGGTCTTCCACGGTAAAGGTATGCCGCATAAAATAGGAAGGCACAGCCGGTATAATCGTGGCATCGTCGCCATCTCCCAAACCGATGCCGGAGGGACCGCTCATCCAGCTGGAATCGTCGAAATCGATATCACGCCAATCGGTGGGCGGTTCGGCAAATCCCAGAAAGTATTTCCATTCGGCTCCCCAATCGATCACCGTTTCCCAATGACCGATACGGCGGTCTTTATTGGAAGCAAAAATAAGCCGATATTCTCCCGGCGACATGGTGATATCGGGCAGGAGCCATTTATACAGGTCATCACGATTATCGGATAAACCGTAATTGTACAAGTTTATGTCGGACGTGGAAGCGTTGAAAAGTTCCAGCCAATCCGAAGAATCGCCATCCTCATCTTCGATGGTAGCGCCATTATTCGCCATTGCTTCATTGATACGAACGGTCTGCGCGGAAAGCGGGAAGAAGCAGCAGAAGAAGAAGAAGAAGAGAGCGGCGAGAAGAGAGAGGAGAGGAAAGAGGCGTGACTTTGAGAGGGGGTGACTTTGTGAGGGGGAGATTTTGAGAAGGGGAGAAGATGAGAAGTTGGGAAGATGAGAAGATGAGAAGGTGAGAAGATGGGAAGATGAGAAGATGGGAAGATGGGAAGATGAGAAGATGGGAAGATGGGAAGATGAGAAGGTGGGAAGATGGGAAGATGAGAAGATGAGAAGATGGGAAGATGAGTAGTCAGCAGGACTTGACTCATAAGCGCAGCGATGAGTTAAGAACTGGCTCAATATCCAACATC
>DAISYT010000284.1:0-3355 GCA_036825175.1 Candidatus Cloacimonadota bacterium | reverse complement strand
GGAAATATATTTTGCCGGAGTCACATCGAAGGCAGGATTGAAGGCTTCCGAGCCGGGTGAACAAACCAGGATTCTGCATCTCGCCTTCTTCATCCGGTCCGGTTTGATATAAAACTTCTTCCTGGGAACGTTCTTCGATGGGAATTTCGGTTCCGGTAGGGCAGATGGCATCGAAAGTGGAAGACGGAGCTGCCACGTAAAATGGAATACCGAATTCATGCGCACAGATCGCTTTTTCCAAAGTACCGATTTTATTTGCTACATCGCCGTTGACAGCGATCCTGTCTGCGCCTACGATTACCAGATCGATTTTACCCTGCTGCATCAAATGAGCAGCAGCGTTATCCGGTATGATCAAATGCGGAACACCTTCATTTTTCAACTCCCAGGCAGTGAGACGGGCTCCCTGGCTGCGCGGTCGGGTTTCATCCGCATAAACAAAAATATTCTTTCCTGCCCGATGAGCCAAATAGATAGGAGAGAGCGCTGTGCCAAAATCGGTGAATGCCAGCCAGCCGGCATTACAATGCGTAAGAATACGCATCCCATCCTCGATCAGCTCATTACCGAATTCCCCGATTTTTCTAGAATCTTCCGCATCTTTGTCGGCGATTGCCTGTGCAGTTTCTACAGCAATTTCTGGCAGACGCTTTAATTCCCCTCTTGAGAGGGGTACTCCGGCGTTTGCCGGAGGGGGGTGTGTCCCCTCTTGAGAGGGGTACTCCGGCGTTTGCCGGAGGGGGGCGTGTGTGCCCTCTTGAGAGGGGTACTCCGGCGTTTGCCGGAGGGGTGTGTGTGCCCCTATTGAGACGCTGTACTGAGCTTGACGAAGTAGAGGTGCTCCGGCAGTTGCCGGAGTGGGGTGTGTAGATTTTTTGGCAGCATCAAAAACACGATTTGTGGCGTAAAAAAGATTCTGAGCCGTCGGACGAGTCGCTTCGATTTCTATTTTGGCAGATTCTACAAATTCCCAAAAATTGTTTTCGGGTGCCTGCAAAAAAGCCTGTGCCAAGGCAAATCCGGCAGCTGTACCGATCGCTCCGGCGCCGCGCACTAACATTTCTTTGATTGCTTTGCAGGTTTCTTCATAACATTTAGCCTCGAAAATCTCAAATTTGAATGGCAGCAGATTTTGCTCGATTAGGAATACGGAATTCCCTTCCATCCAAATCGTGCGGTAATTTTGTCCGTTGATTTTCATAATCTGAATTCCCGAAAAACTTTTCTCATCCAAAAATGGGCGATTTCACCGAAAATGACGTCGCCATCTTTGAAGATTCTATAACCATTTTTTTCATAAAAAGATACAGCTTTTTCTCTGGCTTTCAGGATGACCTCTTTCGCTCCCCGTTCTGCCAGTTTTTCTTCCAATTCCTTTAGGAGCAGCGATCCGATTCCTTGATTGCGAAAACTCTCTGCTACCGCCATGTAGCGGATTTGAGCCTGCGTAAAAGAATTGAAATGTCCTCTGATGCAACCGACGATTTCTTCGCCGGAAAATGCTGCCAGATGAATGGCGTTTCTTTCCAAATCGTCTTTTTCGCTGCCGATGGGTTGATTCCAGGGTTTCCGCAAGATTTCCCAGCGAATACGATAATATGCACCGAATTCGGTAGTTGTTTTAGGCTCGTCGATCTTGATATTATTCATGTTTTTTCTCAAATATTTAGTTATTTCAATACCTCAACATATCCAGGAAACTTTCAATTCTCAACTTCGTTCTGGCATCCAGATTTCCCGGCTGGTCACCTTCGATAGTCAGCACCGGAATGTCCACATATTTTTTGATCAGGATGTTATCGATCTGGCGGTGGCAGAACGACTGTGAGTAACTGATCACGGCATCCAATTTACGTTTTTTAATTTCGGATCCGATGTCGTTCAACCTGTCAAAAACAGAGTAAGGATAGGTGTAACGCAGGTATTGCTCGACGATGTCTGGTTCCGGATATGGCATGGAAAATTGGCGTTGGATTTCGTTGAACACTACATTCACGTTTTGTTCCAAAAGGAATTCGTAAAGGTTGTCGATGATGGGTGGAACACCTAAAAATCCAAAGCGAAAATTTGTTTGTAACGGTGGTCTTTTTTCTGCTTCTGGCAGGAAGGCATCGAGCCTGGTTTCATAATCGTCAGGATTTCCGGCAAAATCGGAAGAATTCACCAGCCAAAGATGGTTTTCCAAACCGCTGATCTTGTTCTCTTTCCAGGTCAGTTCATCCAGCTTAATCAATTTTCTGCGGATTCGATCGAGACGTTTTTTTACTGCCAAAACCTGCTCTCTTTCGACTCCGAAGTATTTCTCCAATTTGGCGATTTCCGCTTCCAGCATGGTTCGGTTTTTGTCGTGCGGAAAGGAGAAGGGAATGACTTCGATGTTTTGATCCTGCAAAGTTGCCATCAAAGAATGTGTATTGGAACAATCGCCTTCCACCACGCCGATCACGGCATCGATGTCGGATTGCAAAATCACACTGTACATGCCTTTTATCCAACTGCAAATGTTGCGCGGATAGCCGGCAAATTCGGCATTTTCCACATATTTTTTGGCATTGCTGGTTACGAAAATATTATTCAAATCTATGGGTTTGTGTCCGGCAGCGATAATGACTTCCACCGGCAGGGAAGTGGTGAATCCAATGTTCATGTGCACCTCTTAATTAGCCGCTGATGAACGCGGATGAACACAGATAATTCTCGAAAACTTTCGGGATTGAGGTGTGTTGTATTCATTTTTTATCTTTTCTACTCCGCCATTTCCAGATATTCATGTTCCAGCTTTTCCAGCTCGGATTGCTGCTCGGATAGAAGCTGCTGTTTAGCTTTGATTTCATTATTTAAGCTTTTGATTTTCTGATCATTTTTATAAGTTTCAGGATGATTGAATTCTTCCTGCAGAAGGTTGATCTGATCTTCCAAATCTTTGATTTCCCGGTTTTTTTCTTCGACTTTTTTATAAAGTTTTTCCAGCACGATGGGATTCACGCTTTGTGTTTTAGTTTTGATTTTAATGCTTTTCTCGCTCTTGATTTTCTCTTCTTTTTCGGAGAAAAGTTCCTGCAGGGATTGCTCGGTTTCTTCGATGGTTCCATTCCTGAAAAACCACTTTTTCTTTGCGACTTTCTCGATGAAATAAGTATCGTGCGACACGAAAACAATCGTGCCGTCGTAGTTCAGAAGAGCTTCTTCCAAACTTTTTATCATCTCGATATCGAGGTGGTTAGTCGGCTCGTCGAGGATCAGCAAGTTCGGTTTTTCATGAATTAATTTTGCCAGATACAATCTGGCTTTTTCTCCGCCGCTGAGTACTCCCACGGTTTTATCCACGTCATCGCCACGAAACCCGAAACGCGCC
>DAISYT010000283.1:1220-3361 GCA_036825175.1 Candidatus Cloacimonadota bacterium | reverse complement strand
CAGATAATCGATCTTTTCCAGCTTCACATCGGTAGATATCTGCTTAAGAATGTCCGGGTTTTGGAAA
Organism: Candidatus Cloacimonadota bacterium; assembly: GCA_036825175.1. Taxonomy (GTDB): domain Bacteria; phylum Cloacimonadota; class Cloacimonadia; order Cloacimonadales; family TCS61; genus B137-G9. The sequence continues at coordinate 3,294 of DAISYT010000283.1, read as the reverse complement.
TCGTAGTGATCGGGAAAACGGAAATGCTTTTCAAAATCGATTCCGGCTCGATGGATCGTATTTTCAAACGATTTCGGCAAACCGATTCCAGAAAGCAGCGCGCATTTGCCGGCAGGTTGAATCTCTTTTCCCTTCGGATCAGAAATTCGCTTGATCCTGTAACTTCCTCTTAAAACAGGTTTTTTATATTTTTGTATTTTAAGGGGGATTTCACCTTCGCCATTCCAAACGATGTATTCGGCAAATTTCAGAGCGGAAAGCGGTTCACGCAAAATTCCAGCCGGCAACACGAAGCCGTTTCCGATGCCGCCGATAGCATTAAAAATCACAAAATCCAGGTCGTGCTGAACCCTGAGATGTTGAAAAGAATCATCCAAAATAATGTATTCGAGCTGCGGATATTTTTCTTCCAGAATCTGAATCGATTTGCCACGATCCCTGCCGGCAATCACCGGAATTCCCGGCAATTTGGAAGCCAGCAAAAAAGCTTCGTCACCGGCATCCGGAGCGAAATCAAAAATTTGATTTTCATCGGAAATAAGTTTGTTTTCATGCTCGAATTTTCCTTTGTAGCCGCGATGAGAAACCGCCACTTTCCTACCGGCATTTTGCAGGTGTTTTGCCAGAAAAATCGTGACCGGAGTTTTACCGCTGCCGCCGCTGACGATATTTCCCACGCTGATGATCTTACAACGTGAACGAAAGCCGTCGGAATGCAGTTTCCTGCGTAAAATAAGAACGACGGCATAAAGCAGCGAAAACGGCAAGAGCAGCCAGGAAAGTACGGATTTTTTATAGAGATTTTGCTCGATCATTTTTTGCATTTCATCACCAAACAAAAGAAAGATAAATATTACTAATAATCCATTTCATGCCGATATCACATTCCAACCTGAGATAAGATTTTTGTCCTATTTTAATGCTATATCCTAATCCTGTTGAAAGGTTGGGAATAATGCCGGCATCCAACTCATCGTCATCGCAGTTACTTCCGTCCGGAAAGAGACAAAGTGGTCTCATTTGCACATAATCCAAACCTGCATTCATTATCCAAAACAAACCGCTTTTCTTATTTCTGCTAAAAAATTGATTTGTTCTGAAAGCGATGCCGTACTGTTTGTAAATACTAAAACTTTCGCAGACATTGAGTTGAACAAACGTCTCTGTAAAACGTTGATTTGATGATATCTTAGTACTTCCGAAACCAAAACATATTATAGGGGCAATCAATGGGCTGATGGAAACAGTCTTTTGGTCATATTGAAAAATTAAGAATTTCTTTGATTCGGGAATTTTAGTTTGGGCAATAAGTGGAACGAATAAAAGCAAAATGATAAAAATAAATACCATTCTTTTTTGTTCGATATGCCTGTCTTGGCGAAGTCCGGAAAGTATTCCGGACGAAGACGGATTCGTTGCCAATCTCAAAATTCTATCCCTTTTCGAGCTTGAATTCCTTCGTTAAAATAGTGCTTAATTTCTTTCATCTCGGTTACCAAATCGGCCTTTTCGATGGCTGCGGGCTCTGCATATCTGCCGGTCATCACGATTTCTGCTTTTGTGGGCATTGCCATCAGTTCGAGTTGTTTTTCCAATGGCAGCAGCTTCCATTTTACCGCCACGTTAATCTCGTCGATCACGATCAGATCGTATCGGTGGGAAGCAATCGCTTCCTGGCACTTTTGGCAGGCTTTTTCAGCTTCGCTAAAATCGATTTCTGCCGGATGGTTCGGGTCGATCAATTTGTCCGTTCCGAACTGGAAAATATCCAGATTTTCCTGTTGGGAAAGGAATTGGATTTCGCCGTATTCAAAGTTTTTTTTCATAAATTGGATCAGGCAGACTTTTTTCTGTCTGCCCAAAGCCCGGACGATCAAGCCCAAAGCTGCGGTGGTTTTGCCTTTGCCATTTCCCGTATAAATTTGAATCATAATAATCACCCGTAGAGCGATCAGCTTGATCGCTTTTTTTAAGTAGAGCAACCAGCTTGGTTGCTTTTTTTCTCGATCTGGCAGATCGAGGTACGCTGCTTTTCATTTTCTCAACCAGCTTGGTTGCTTTTTTTCTCGATCTG
>DAISYT010000283.1:0-1120 GCA_036825175.1 Candidatus Cloacimonadota bacterium | reverse complement strand
AGGTACGCTGCTTTTCATTTTCTCAACCAGCTTGGTTGCTTTTTTTCTCGATCTGGCAGATCGAGCTACGTTGTTAACTAAATTATATTTCAACATTTTGCCAATGTTCACTTAGCCAAGTGCCATGCCAATCCTGCCAACAATTCACTAAATTTGCTTTTACCGGATTCTGCAGAATATAATTCACATGAAATTCATAATCCTCAGAATCTCTGATATAATGATCATAGGATTCATGTAACCAAAACTGCCCTGTTCGATCAAGTATTTTGTTACATTCATTAGCTGTATAACTTTTCATTGAAAACATGATTTGAGATAATGACTCATAAATATTCAACGATTCACGAATTGGTTTTAATAAAATATGAATATGATTTGGCATGATGCAAAATGCTACTAAACTGTATCTGATGCTATTCCAATGAAATAAATTTTCTTTAATCTTTTCTTCAATTGTCGGTTGTGAAAGCCAATCCTTTTTTGATTGGGAATTGATAAACGAATCAAAATCCTTGAAGTAACTTCGATGAAATTCTTTCAGAATGAGAAGTCTCTTCGATGGATCAACATTTTTAAACATTCTTTCAAAATCGGCTTTCTTTTGTCTTAAATCTTCGATTTTCTTGCCAGTGAGAGCTTTCGCCAAACAAATTGTTATGAAGAATGTGCCGTTTGCCGGTTGAAAATGAGGAAGATTACGTTTATAAAATTCACGATAAAAGAATTGGTTTTTCATTATATATTTCCTCGTATTACGTAGAGCAACCAGCTTGGTTGCTTTTTCTTTTTCAAGTAGAGCGATCAGCTTGATCGCTTTTTTTTCTCGATCTGGCAGATCGAGCTACATCGCTTTTCATTTTCTCGATCTGGCAGATCGAGCTACGTACGGATTTCCTCGATTTTCATTACCAAATTTCCTGCCAAAATCAACAGCATTCCCAACAAACTGATAAAAGTAATTTTATAACCGGGCAGAGCGATGGACTGCACAAGAATGGGGAACCCGATATACATGGAATTGTGCATGGGAATGAGCAACGCAGCACGCACATTTTTGGTAAAACCCCATTGCGTTACCACGAAGGCAGCGGTGGTGAAAACCAGGCTCAACAGGAAA
>DAISYT010000282.1:0-3372 GCA_036825175.1 Candidatus Cloacimonadota bacterium | reverse complement strand
TTATTTACCAGAAGCGGAAGGTCTTTTCCAGACCGATCTGATGCTCGTTTTTTTCTCCGAAAGGTACAATGCTGTATTGGTAAGAAACCTGGAATTTCCAAGGCAGGTCGTAACGTAAAATGAAATCATGATATACTCCGAGATAAGATTTTGTAACGATATTTTCTTCCTTTTCCAGGCTCAGTTCATAATCGAAGAAAAGCTTACGACTCAAGTATTTACCGGCACTTAAATTGAGATTATTCAGGAAGAGCTCGGAAGTAAATTTATTCACTTCGGTTTCATTTTCATTGTAAGTCAGTTCGGATTTTTGTTCGGAAGAATAATTGGAAAAGAGGTTTTGAATTATGTCGATTTGCAGGTGGAAATAATCCAGTTTCAGAAATTTTCGGATGGAATTTTCGATAGGTGAGATGAGTGGATCGAGTAAGGCACTTTCCAATCCCAAACCGGCTATCTGGATCACTTCATCCTGCAAAATGGATTGTTTCTGTGCCGGAGAAATTTCATCCATCGAACGATTATATCGCAATTTTGCCAGAATATCGGTCGTGGTATCGTCGGCATCGTCGCTGTTTAGTTGGAAGCGTAGATGCCCTAAACCGGTATTCACCGTCTCGTCATTAAAAATATCCAAAGTAATCAGAGTTCCGTCCGAGGTTTTTTTATAGAAAGTTCCGTTGATTACAGCGCCTTTTCGGAATTGGTTTAATTCTATATTCAGATAATCGAGAGTAAGCGTGGTGCCGAAAATATCGATTGCTCCGTCGATAGAGGAAAGGTCGCCGTCCGTAGGTTGGAACGCACCGTTGATATAACGTAGATGAATGTAACCATCCTGCTTGACATGAACATCGACGGGATAAGTTACATAACGAACATTTTCCCCGATTTTCATTTTTACATCCAAACTCAAAGGCAATATTAACGGCTCTTTATCCGTTTTCTTTTCGATGGTAACTTTGTTAAGTAATCGCAACAGATTTTCCGTGTTGGGAGGGTAAACCAGATCGCCGTTGAAAAAGATCAGATCGCCCTTTATCAACAGATCGTCGAAAGGACCATTGATCTGCATGTAATCGGAATCTCTTCCGGTAACGATGGCATTGATATAGCTGTTCTTAGGATTGTAACCGGGAATATAGACGAGAAGACCATTTTCGGAAGTTCGCAGCAAAAATCGTCCCAGATTGAGCGGACCGAGTTTGAAATCTTGATCGGTGGAAGTGAATTCGTTGCTGATGTAAGCTTTTCCTTCTCCCATGCGGAAAGAAAATTGTTCGACATCGAGCCGGTTATTTTCCACAGACATCGCCACCTGAATTTTATCGACCGGTTCCGGCTGATCCTGAATGATCAGGCTGCCCTTTTTCAGATTAAAATTACCTTCCTTTAGGAAAAGCCCGCCTTCCAAAATACCGAATTTAAAAAGAAAATCACATTGAGACTCACCATATTTGATCCCGGAAACATTGGAAGCCAGGATCGCCAGAATATCGCCCTCGAAATTTATATCGATCGTATGAGAAGAGGAATAATGTGCGTTATTCAGCACATTGAATCCAATAGAACCCTGGCTGGAGAGATGGAAAAGCCCGTTACGCTTCAGGTGAAGATCGTGTACCACCAGCAGACTGTCGTATTGGGAAACTGAAAGCACGGCTTCATCGATCTTGAATTTCTTATGTCTGATATCTTTGCTTTCAATCTCGGCATCCAGATGTTGTTTTTTTCCGTGGCGAACATACTTTAAGTTGCCCTTGATTTTCCCGCCCAGATCAGAGGAAATGAATAAATTTTCCAGATCGACGTCATCGATCATTCCGGTAGCTTCCACCTGCAATTCCGGTTTCAGACTGATCTTGCTGGAAATGTCGATTAATTTTTGATTCTCGCAACTCAGATAACTGTCGTACAAATTCAGATCGGTATAATCTCCAGCCAGGTGAACCGAAGCATCGAAATCACGCATTTCACCCATGGAAAAACCGTTTATCAGCAAATTACCGGCGATATTTCCCGCACCAATATTACTCGTGTGCAGATCGAAAGAGGTGTCTCCTTGCAGCTCATTATAAAAGGTATAATCCGTAAAATAACGGGCAAGATTGCGCAGTTTTATTTTCTGTCCGCTGATTTGCAGATCATAGGTAAACTGCGGATCTATCTTCAACCAGCCGTTACAGGAAATATCCTGATTGAAAGTGAATTTCTCGATGCTCAGGCTGTCGAAATTTCCTTCCGCTGCCAAGCTTAAATTTAAAGGTTCGTAATTATATTTGGCATTGTAAGTATTTAGTTGCAGGGAAGATAGTTTATTTTCAAAATCCAGAACGACGTCGGTGGAAAATCTGCCGTTCAATTTACCGAAATCCCGATCATAAGCATTCAGCGTGGAATGCACATTCAATTTTTCATTTTCATAATCTGCTTCGATGGAACCGGAAACTAAAGGTAATGCCGTCTGAGATAAATATTTACTCAATTCGAGGTGTTTCAAGATGAGAGAAGAGTGAATCTTCTTCCCGGACAGGTCACCCCAAGCGTTGAGATGAATATCTTTGGAACTGCTGAATAAATCAGCGGTAAATTCTGTTCCGTCCAGGTTTGCTATCAGAGTAGAATTTTCCAGATTGAAACTCGCATACTGGCAGTCCAGATGGTTGGAATTAAGCTGAACTTGTAATGATTTATCGAATGTAATATTGGCAATGATATCACCGCGCAAAGCACCATTCTGCCAGTCGAAATCTTTTGCTTCCAGATCGAAAAGCAGTTTCCCGCTAAACGGATAACTGCCTTTTCCGGTAAGTAAATTATCCTGCCAGTGTGCTTCCAACAAATCCCATTTCAGTTTGTTATTTTGATAACCGGCTAAAACATGGATTTTCTCCAGTTTCTGATTTGCAAAAATGATCGATTCCGAACTCAACTCCGCTTCCACCGCAGGATTGGTAAGTTGTCCCACGATGGTGGCATTCAAATCCACCACGCCTTTAACCTCGGGAAGGTAATGCGACAACGGCATTCCATACGAATTTAGTTCTGCCGAAATAGAGCGGGTATCGTGTAAAAAATCGAAAACCGAAATATCGGCAAAAATTCCGATACCATCCACAAAAAGATTTTGAAAAGAGAAATCGATCTGATCTTCATCGCCGTAAAACATTAATTTCTCGGCAGATAACTCCTTATTTTGCGCTTCCAGTTTCAGGTTGGAAATATCTCCTGCATAAAACAGACTGTCGGTTTGAAAAGCCAGTTTCAAATCGAGATCGGCAGAATAAGGCTGAATACCAGAAATTGCCAGCGAATCGGGTTCCAGAGCGGAAATATCGACTGTGGATTTAATTAACTCACCTGTTTTAAAGA
>DAISYT010000281.1:0-3376 GCA_036825175.1 Candidatus Cloacimonadota bacterium | reverse complement strand
GTATAGAAAATAAAAAGTTAAGTAAAAATTAAGATGGTTCGTGATACAGAACCAATAGGATGCAAAGGAGAGAATGATGATCTGGGTATTTTTATTGGCACATGTTTTAACGGATTTTGTCTTTCAAACTAAAACGATGGCAACCAACAAGCTGGAATTGAAAAACACAATTAAACACAGTGTGTGTCTGTTTATCGTCACTCTTCTGGTGGTTATTTTAGCAGGATTTTGGGATGCTCGCGTTATTTTTCCTATCCTGATCGTTGCCGTTTCGCATGGCATGATCGATTACGCAAAAGCGAATCTGGAGAAGAAAAGTAAGGAAAAATGGAGTTGGCTCTTTTTTACTTGTGATCAGCTTTTGCATGTGATTTTCATTTTCATGGCGATTTTTCTTTTTTATCCCGAATTACAAAGCGGATATGTAGTCTTCATGGAAAAGAGGCTGTTCACGAATCATATTTGGAAATCATTATTTTTCATTTTCCTGATAACTTGTGGCGGCAGTTACTTCACGGCATCGGTTTGCAGAGCCTTCAATCCGCAGAAAGATTCGAATAATTCTCTGGAAAGTGCCGGAAGGTATATTGGAATCCTGGAAAGATTGATTGTTTTTGCTTCTATCCTGATCGGTCGTTATGAGGTCATCGGTTTTCTGATCGCCGCCAAATCGATCATTCGTCATCCTGAGAAGAATGATAAGTCTTTTGCTGAATATTTTTTGATCGGAACTTTCTCCAGCTTCGTCTGGGCGGGAGCTTTCACTTTTTTGTATTTGAAAATTGTATAAGGTACCATGAAACCTTGAAAAGATTACTGTCAGCGGAATTCTTACCTATACATCTTTTCAATGGTTTGGAAATCAACACCTTAAAAAATCATACCGTTCTTAACCCAAACCTTCTTTGGTAATTCCGGAAAGAAGCCGAATTATTGGGTCAAGTCCGGCTAAGAAACCTTGAAAAGGTTACCGTCAGCGGAGTTCTTACCTATACATCTTTTCAATGGTTTGGAAACTATGAATTCTGTATGTGGTTTTTAAGTCGTTGTTCAGCTGACCTGCCGAGTCGCTGAATTGCTGAGTCGCTGGCCTGCTGAGTCGTTGAAATTCTTCCCTCCCTGACAATTCTCTCCTTTTTTCTTTACTAAAATTAATTATATTATTTTTCGGTATGTAGAAAATAAATAAATTTGGAGGAATTATGGTAGATAAAGTAAAAGTACAAGAAGTTTTGGACAAAGTCCGTCCTTCTCTGCAAGCCGATGGCGGCGATTGCGAACTTATTAATGTCCGTGAAGATGGCGTGGTGGAAGTAAAATTACAAGGTGCCTGCGGCAGTTGCCCGATGGCTACTCTTACGCTGAAAGCCGGTATCGAACGTGTTCTGAAGGAAGAAGTTCCCGGTGTAAAAGAAGTTATTTCCGTATAATTTCATAAACAAAGGCTCTCTGTCGTGAGAGCCATTTCTTGATTTTTTGGGAGGAAATATGAAACATGCTCATTATACAGAAATTCCATTGGAAGATGTAACCATGGAAGGCGCCAGAAAGGCAAAAATTCGTTGGCTGGTGTCGTCCAAAGACGGTGCACCCAATTTTGCCATGAGATTGTTCGAAATCGGACCGGGTGGCTTTACGCCTTATCATGCTCATGCCTGGGAACACGAAAATTTTATCGTCGAAGGCGAAGGACTTCTGACTACAGAAGAAGCCGAAATCCCTTTTAAAGAAGGTGACATCGTTTATGTGGAACCGAATCTGAAACACAATTATGTGAACACGGGCAAAACAGTTCTGAAATTTTTGTGTATGGTGCCCAACGAAACACCGAAACAAACAGAAAAAAAGACGATCAATCCCTTTGCCGGCGGAGTTGCCAACAATTGCTAAGCGAAGGAAATTGCTTTCAACTTTGCTTCTGGTTCTAAAGAGAGATTCTTCCCGGGAAGATGAGGTGTACACAAACCACGGCTAAAGCTATACCTCTAAGCCAACGGCTTATTAATCTCAAAAGGGAATTTGCTTAGGAATCACAGCCTCCTTGAAAATGGCTTCCATCAAGGGAAGTTTATACTAAGCCTTTTCAAGGTTGGGACAATACGTCATGTTGAAAGACTCTCTCAATAGTTATGACGAAACATGAGTGGTCATTCTTCGTCAAAGTTGCCGCAGAATGACAATAATATAAAAAAGCAAAAAGAATAATAAAGGAGAATATAATGGATAAGAAATTCTTTAAAGATTTAGTGATGGCTCCCAGTCCGTCCGGATTTGAGCAGCCGGCTCAGGAAGTATTTCGTAATTACGTAAAAGACGTAGCAGATGAAGTGAAAACCGATGTGCACGGCAACGTGATCGCTCTGAAAAAAGGCAGCGGTAAATTGCGCGTGATGGTGGTCGGTCATGCCGATGAAATCGGATTGATGATTCATTACATCGACGATAACGGATTCCTGCGGTTTAAATCCGTAGGCGGTGTCGATCCCAGCCTGTTACCGGGTTTACGTGTGAATGTATATCATGAAGGCACGGTCGTACGTGGCGTAATCGGCAGAAAACCGATCCATCTTTTACAGCCGGAAGAGAGAACCAAAGCTCCCAAATTTGAAGAGCTCTGGATCGATATCGGTGCCAAAGACAAAAAAGCTGCCGAGAAAAAAGTTGCCGTGGGAGATATCGTTACCTTCTCTCCCGGTATGGAAATGCTCAGCAGCGATCTGGTGACTACCAAAGCCACCGATAACAAAGCCGGCGTTTACGTGGCAGCTTCCGTCATGAAAGAATTAGCCGCAGAAAAAATCGCAGCCAATTATTATGCCGTATCTTCCGTGCAGGAAGAGATCGGTTTGCGCGGTGCCATTACCAGTGCTTTCGGCATCGATCCGCATGTCGGTATCGCTCTGGACGTTACACATGCTTCCGATTATCCCGGCATGAGTAAAGATATTTTGGGCGAATGCAGTTTGGGCAGCGGTCCCTGCATCGCAGTGGGAGCTAACATCAATCCGCAGGTTTTCAAGATGCTCAAGCAGATCGCCGACGAGGCTAAAATTCCGTATCAGGTCGAAGCTGCACCCCGCGGCACCGGTACGGATGCCAATGCCATTCAAACGACCAGAGCCGGTGTGGCTGCCGGATTGGTGAGCATTCCGAACCGTTATATGCATACACCGAACGAAGTTATCTCGTTCAAGGATTTGGATGCGGCAGTGAAATTGATCGCAGCTTTTATCAAAGCAATCGACGATCAAACAGATTTCATTCCTAAAGCATAAATTATTGTACAGGGTAGAGATAGAAATTATTTCTACCCTTTTTTTTGACTTCACTTTTCGTTGGTGTGGTAAGCAGGAAAACTAAAAAATGAAATAACAGG
>DAISYT010000280.1:0-3381 GCA_036825175.1 Candidatus Cloacimonadota bacterium | reverse complement strand
CATCTATCGCAGTATAGTGATGAATGCCGATCTCAGCGACCTTCGTTATCTCTATCAGTATGGCAAAAACATCTCGAAAAATGAGATCGAAACTGCGAAATTTTTGCTGGATTATCCCCAGGAAAAAATTGATAAATTGGCAGAAACCATTGCTCATGCTTTCATCCGCGGTTACGAACTTGCCGAAAAAGATATAGCTTCCAAAAAAACAGTGGGAGTGGGATATAACGTAGGACAGGAGCGCATCGTACGAGCTTTGGTTCGGAATCTGGCAGATCGTGGACTCATCACAATTTTGAATAATAGTATCACAACAAATCCCAACAAACAATATGGCTATGATCATCGTTTTATTAGTGCACTTTATCTGGATCAGGAATTAGCGGAAAAGGATAAGCTGATCAATCTGGAAGCCGCAGAAGAATATGCCGAATACTTGAAACAATTTGCCGGCTACATCTGGTTCGATGCTTTTGGACAGAAGCCTTTTGCTCCCAAAGCGAAAGCAGCTTGTTTGAAATTTAGTAAGGAACAACAGCAAATTTCTCAATGGCAGCGCATGAATAACAGCCAACTCATGGAAAAATACATGTCTCGCAGCAAAACCAGTTTTTGCATCGTCGGTTTCCCGCTGCCGGAAATTGGCAAAGATTTCGTGGAAATTTTTGAAGAAACCTGCGCTATCAATATGATCGATACGATCCATCACGAAGCGATTCAACAGCACCTCGTCGATACTTTGGACAAAGCCGATTACGTTCATGTGAAAGGAAAGAACGGTAATCTTACCGACATCAAAGTAAAAATGCATAAGCTTACCGATCCTGCCAAACAAACGAATTTCGTGAATTGCGGCGCAGACGTGAACATCCCGGTCGGTGAGCTTTTCACCTCTCCGGTTCTCACGGGCACAAACGGTACTTTACATTTGAAAGAAACTTTCCTCAAACAATTAAAATTTGTCGATCTCAATCTGAAATTCCAGGATGGATATGTAGAAGAATATAGCTGCGCTAATTTTGAGACGGAAGAAGAGAACAAAAAATACATCGAGGAAAATCTGCTCTTCCCGCATAAAACTCTGCCCATCGGAGAATTTGCCATCGGCACCAATACGCTGGCTTATAAGATGGCTCAGAAATTCGATATTCTGCCGCTTTTACCGGTTCTCATCGTGGAAAAAATGGGACCGCATTTCGCTATCGGCGATACCTGCTTCAGTTGGGAAGAAGATATGCCCAGCTATAATCCCATCGATCATAAAGAGATAATTGCCCGAGATAATGAACGCAGTATCCTGCGCAAAGAAAATCCGGCAAAGGCATATACCAACTGCCACACGGACATCACTCTGCCTTACGAGGATTTGGATTTTATTACCGCCGTTTCGGAAAACGGAGAAAAATTCGATATTATTCGTGATGGTCATTTTGCTGTTCCCGGCACGGAAGAGCTGAATATCCCTTTGGATAAATAATCAATTTGATTTCACCAAATTACCGGGCGGGATGAATTTCATCCCGCCTTTTTGCTAAATTCGTTGATAGTCTCTATAAAATGGTAATCCTCTCTCATTGCTTTTGAGTGAAATTAACCCGACCTAAAAAAAATAGAAAGGCTACAGATGAATTGATAAATTCATTCCCAAACGATGTGGGGAATATTTCCCCTAATTTCATTGACAAACTACTCCACCCGAAAAATTGCTCATTTATGAGTATTAAGAAAATTGAGGAAAAAATGATATATCGAATTCAGGATATCTTGAAAAAGATGATCGGTTTCTCGCAGCGGAATGCGGGGCATCTGGAATTTGTGAAAGCAGTTCACCAGTTGCTTAAAACCGATTTTGATATAAAGGAATCTGCCATAATTTTAGGGATAGATTCTTATTTTTTAAAGAGCACTTACACCTGTTTCCAGTCAGAAAGCTGGCAAATACGCACCAACGATCTGAGTGATTCAGACAGGTTTTCCCGATTAGCAGCTATTGCTTTAAAAGAAATGAACTTCCAGCCGGATCACGATCTGCTTTTTGAAATAATCGACAATGATAAAATAAGCGGTTATATCGTTATTCCACAGCTGGTTTCAGATCAGGAACTGAGCCAAATTATTGCTGAGATTCAGGATTTTTTCTTTCTGGTTTGCAAGTCACTTTTTCGTCAGTATCAGTTAAAAGAACGAGTCAAGGAATTGAGTTGTTTGCAAAACATCAGTAAAATAGCGGAAAATCAGGAAATCAGCATTGCCGAATTGCTTACCCAGGTGGTGAATATCTTACCTCCTGCCTGGCAATATCCCGATCAGGCTCAGGCTCGTATCGTTTATGAAGATCAGGAATTTTCTTCCCCAGGTTTTGCTGTGAGCGAATTGAATCTGCAAGCCGTCATCAAGCGGAATAAAAGCAAAATCGGTTTGGTGGAAGTGAATTACCCGCACGACTTTATTCAAGATGATAGCTTTCCGTTCCTGAAAGAAGAAGATGAATTAATCCGGACGATTGCGCAAGAGCTGAGTTTCATTCTGGAAAAGAAACATGCTGAAAATGAAAGTAAACAATTGGAAAAACAGCTGTTACATGCAGACCGTCTGGCTACTTTGGGTCAGTTATCGGCAGGAATTGCTCACGAAATAAATGAGCCTTTGGCCGGAATTTTAGGACTATCTCAACTTCTGGAAAAGAATCAGAGCCTGGATGAGCAGGCTCTCAAAGATTTGGAAAACATTGTCTCTGCCAGTCTGCATGCGCGGGAAGTAGTAAAAAAACTGATGTTGTTTGCGCATCAGATGCCTTCTATGCAAAGCATTCTAAACCTGAATGAATCAGTAAAAAATGCAGTTTTCTTTCTCGAATCGCGTTGCCGTAAAAATATGGTCAGGATCAACATGGATTTAAAAACAGACCTGCCTTCCATTCAGGCGGATTCTTCCCAGATACATCAGGTGCTGATCAACCTGATCGTGAATGCTTTACAGGCGATGCCGCAGGGCGGGATTATTACTCTAAAAACATATTCCGATGAAACTTCGGTTTTCATGGAATGCCTCGACACCGGTATCGGAATGACGAAAAGCGTTCTGAGCCAAATTTTTAATCCATTCTTTACAACTAAAAAAGTGAATGAAGGAACCGGATTGGGGCTTTCGGTGGTTCACGGAATAATCTATTCTCACGGAGGAGAAATTTCCGTAACCAGTCAACCCGGTAAGGGAACTAAATTTACGATCAGTTTTTCCCCGATCAGTAAAACAGAAAAATGAAATCCAATGGAAAAAGGTGAGGGTTATGATAAACAAACGTATTTTGGTGTTGGACGATAATACAATCACACGGGATGTGATCAAACGCAATTTGGCAGCGCACGGTTACCAGGTATA
>DAISYT010000279.1:0-3382 GCA_036825175.1 Candidatus Cloacimonadota bacterium | reverse complement strand
CGTTAATGCTGAATCGGGGCGGACCGACTTACAAGTTGTTGCACCTCAAAACCGCTTTGCAAAATCTGGGCGTGGACGTGCGTTTCTTCGATATGTGGGATGCCAACATGAAATTGGGAAAAGCTGATCTGGTGCATATTTTCAATGCCGGGATCGCCACTTATTCTCTGGCGGCGAATCTGATTGCTTATGGCTCGAAATATGTGGTGAATCCCATTTTTTACAGCAATCATTCTGCCGGATTATTACGCACTTATCAAAAGCTGAATAATCTTTGCAACAAGCTGCTCATGCGTTCTTACTCGGATTACGGGCTGACGAAATACGTTTGTGATCAGGCAAAAATGGTGCTGCCGAATACCATGGCGGAAGGAGAACTGCTGCAAAAAGGTTTGGGTGTAAATCCAGGCAAAATTCAGGTGATCGCCAACGGCGTGGAAAAACGCTTTGCCGATGCCGATCCCGATCTTTTTATCCAAAAATACGGTTTGATGGATTTCATTTTGTATGTGGGGCATTTGGGACCGGATCGCAAAAACGGCAGAAATATCATCAAAGCGCTGCAACAGATCGATCATCCGTCGGTAATTATTGCCGATGTTCTGCACAATGCAGAAGGCGAATGGTGCCGGAATGAAATCGAAAAATCTGCCAAGATCAGATTGATCGAATGGCTGAACCACGACGATCCGCTCTTTGCTTCCGCTTATGCTGCCTGCGATACTTTTATTCTTCCCACGAAATATGAAACTCCGGGCAGAGCCGCTTTGGAAGCCGGTTTAGCCGGAGCGAAAATCGTTATCACGCCTCGTGGCGGCACAAAAGAATATTTTGGCGAAATGGCTCTTTATCCTGATCCGCATTCTGTGCCTTCCCTAAAATCGAGTGTGGAAGAAGCTCTGAACCTGCCCAAAACACCACAACTAAGTGCTCATATAATGGAAAATTTTATCTGGGAAGTGGTGGCGGAGAAAACAAAGCAAATGTATCTGAACGTGTTGGAACATGAATAAATATTTGCGCAAAACCTTCGATTACGCTGCCGGAAGTTTCTTCAACAAACTTCTGTTATTGCTGTTCCTGCCCATTTTTACCAGCTATATGATCCCGGAGGAATATGCGGTTTATTCCAACCTGATGATCTTTTTTACGCTGATGAGTTTGATTGTATTGTTGGGATTGCAGCAGTCGTTGTTTTCCCATTTTTATCAGGAGCAAACCGACGGCTATAAATTCACATTGATGTCTTCAGTTTACTTTGTTCTGATCGCTGCCGGCATTGTTTTTTCGTTTCTGATCGTTATTTTCCGCAACCAGCTTGCCCTGATCACAGTTCGGGATACGCAATATGCCGTACTTTTCATCGATATGGCGATCATCATTTTTTTTAATACGATATTTTCCATCTCCACCGGTTTTCTGAATATCATGGAACAATCGGCTAAGTTTGCCGTTATCAGTACGTTACAAAATCTTATCATTCTGATTCTGGTTGTCATTTTTGCTATCAATAAACAGTTTAGCCTGCAACTTTATTTTCATTTTTTTGCTATCAGCACCTTTATTGCCGCTATCGTTTCCATGATCAGTGTGATCAAAATTATGGAAGCATATAAACTGCCGGCAGACGAAAAAAAATTGTTCTCGGCGCCGCTGATTCGTTCCATGCTGAAATTCGGTCTGGTGATGATTCCGGGCAGCATTGCCGTATTGGTTTTGCAGGCTTCTGATCGTTATATGCTCACGTTTCTTTCTGCCCATGCGCTCTACGATGTGGGAATTTATGCAGCTGGTTACAGGATCGGCATGATCATGCACTTCTTGGTTTCTTTGGTTAGTTTGGTTTATATTCCGTATGCTATGAAAATCGCCGATCAGCCTGCGGCAAAAGCGATCAATCGTTCGATGTACAACTATTATATTTTATTTGGAACGGTTCTGGGTGTAAGTGTCATTCTTTTTGGCAAAGAGCTGTTTTATGTTTTGATCGATCAACAATATTTTGCCTCGAATCAAATA
The DNA here is from genome assembly GCA_036825175.1 of Candidatus Cloacimonadota bacterium. Taxonomy (GTDB): domain Bacteria; phylum Cloacimonadota; class Cloacimonadia; order Cloacimonadales; family TCS61; genus B137-G9. Next base: position 1,363 of record DAISYT010000279.1, on the reverse strand, counting down.
GTTTTTTCCGGGGTGATTTCGTCCTTTCTTTATGGAATTTTTAACATTTTAAACATTCATTTTTACGCAGCAAAAAAAGCTTCCAATATTATGACGGCAGTGGTTGTGGGAGCCGTTTTGAATATTATTTTAAATTTTCTGTTCATTCCCAAATTTGGAATTTATGGTGCAGCCATCGCCTCCATTTTGGCATATCTTGTCATCATGTTGATCGATTTTGTGGCGTCGCATAAACTTTTTGCCACGAATTACAATCCGCTGTATTTCATTCTGGCACTCATCATTCTTCTTTCCGCAGCAGGAGTGAATCTGTGCCTGAAATTGAGCTGGATTTTATTTTTTACCAAAATCATCATTCTGATTATAATCTCATTCTTTCTGTACTTTTATTTGCGGAAAAATGAAAAACTTCATCTCATCATCAAAAAACTTCGGGAGATCAGAACATGATTTACAATTTGCGGGGAAAACTTTGTGAAATCGTTTTTACTTCGGAAATGGAATTTCCTGATGCAGAAAATTATGCTGTGATCGGGGATAATAATGTTTTGAAGCTTCATGCGTCGATATTTAAAAACTTGCGAACCGAAAATGTTTATTTGTTTCGGGCAACCGAAACAACGAAAGATTTTGCTCATTTGGAGAATATTCTGAGTTTCTTGAAAGAAAGAAATATTCATCGTAATTCGATGATTTATGGCATCGGCGGCGGCATAACGACGGATATTGCCGCGCTGTCGGCTTCTTTGTTCAAACGTGGCTGCCGGTTAACACTGATTCCTACCACGGTTCTGAGCATGGTAGATGCTGCTGTCGGCGGCAAAACCGGCATTAATTTTGCCGGAATTAAAAATGGCGTGGGAACGTTCTTCCCGGCAGAGAAGATCATTATTTCTGCTGATTTTCTGCCAACTTTGGCTGCCGGTCAACTTTTGGAAGGCAGAACAGAAATCGTAAAGATGTCGTTCTTACCGGAATCGAATTTGGCGAATTTGTTTTCTGAAAATGCTCCTTTACCGGATTTGATTCGGGAAGCGGTAAATGCCAAAATGAGACTTTGCGTCATCGACCCGGAAGATAGAAAAGAGCGGCGTTTATTAAATTTGGGGCATACTTTCGGGCATGTTCTGGAATCGACGTCTAACTACACAATTTCTCATGGGAACGCCATTGCCGTAGGCATGAGAGCAGCTGCTCTTTTCAGCCGGCAGAAAGAGTTTATTTCCGAGCAGGTTTACCGGAACATTGTGGCAAGATTGGATCAAAATAAACTACCGGAAAATTTTCCGGCAAGAACTGAAACAGGGGAACAATACCTGAAATTATCAAGGTTATTTAACGCATTTCTGAGGAATAAACTGCC
>DAISYT010000278.1:0-3397 GCA_036825175.1 Candidatus Cloacimonadota bacterium | reverse complement strand
TGGTTACCATTTTCATCAGTGTTAATCGGAGAAGTTACATGAATATAATCGTAGCGGGTGGCAATCACCAATTGCAACGGAAAACAACTTCTTCAGAAAAAGGGGTATGCAGACAGGCACGTAAAAAAGCTTTGACACAAACCGTTTGCAAAAGAGATTCGATTTTGAAAAAAAAGATTTTGGGAAATGAAGAAAAAAAATGATAACGGATACTTTGGAATTGGAAAAAACATTGTGGGCAGCAGCCGATAAACTTCGTAATAACATGGATGCAGCCGAATATAAACATGTGGTTTTAGGACTCATCTTCTTAAAATATATCTCCGATGCGTTTGATGAGTTGTACACAAAATTAGATGGCGAAAAAACAGAAACCGGAGCTGATCCTGAAGATAAAGACGAATATACAGCGGAAAGAGTTTTTTATGTACCGCCGCAAGCACGTTGGAAATGGCTTCAGGGCAGAGCAAAATTACCGACCATCGGCAAAGATATCGACGATGCGATGGATGCCATCGAAAAAGACAATGCATCTCTTAAAGGCGTTTTGCCCAAAGATTATGCCCGACCGACTTTAGACAAACAACGGCTGGGAGAATTGATCGATCTGATCGGTTCTGTTACATTGAGTAAAAACGGAAATGGAAAAGGCAAAGATATTTTAGGTTTGTTTTTGAGTACTTTTTAGGTCGATTTGCCGACGCCGAAGGGAAAAAGGGAGGACAATTCTACACGCCGGCAAGCATCGTAAAGCTTTTGGTTGCCGTTCTCTCCCCGGAAGCCGAAAGAAGAGTTTATGACGGTTGTTGCGGCAGCGGCGGTATGTTTGTACAAAGCGAAAAATTTATTGAACTACACGAACATCGCCGGGGAAAAATTTCTATTTTCGGGCAGGAAAGCAATCCCACCACATATAAACTGGCAAAAATGAATCTGGCGATTCGAGGTATCGATGCCAGAATAGAATTGGGTGATACCCTGATGAATGACAAATTCCCGGAGTTAAGAGTGGATTACATCCTTGCCAATCCTCCCTTCAATGTAAGCGATTATAACATAAACAGAACCGATACCTATAAATGGAAATATGGCATTCCGCCCACAGGAAATGCAAACTACGCCTGGTTGCAGCATTTTATCAGTAAACTGGCACCTCACGGAACCGCGGGAATCGTTTTAGCCAATGGCAGTATGAGCTCGGAAATTGCCACCGAAGGAGAAATAAGAAAAGCAATGATCGAAGCGGACGTAGTGGATTGCATGGTTGCTCTGCCCTCTCAGTTATTTTATAATACGCCGATTCCGGCTTGTTTATGGTTTTTGGCTCGCACCAAAACAGAAACTACCAAATTCCGAAACCGTTCCAATGAAATCCTGTTTATCGATGCACGGGAACTGGGAACGATGATAAACCCGCGGCAAAGAGAATTAACCGATAAAGACATCGCTCTGGTTTCCGATACATATCACAAATGGAGAGGACAAGAATGTGAGACCGAATACAAAAACGTTGCCGGTTTTTGCAAATCCGCCAGCATACAGAAAATACGCGAAAATAACTATATTCTCACCCCCGGCAGATACATCGACTTCAAAGAAATCGAAGAAGATGATGAAGCATTCGACGATAAGATGAAACGCCTGACCGCAACCCTGAAAGAGCAAATGCAAAAGTCCGTGTCGTTGGATGATGAAATAAAAAAGAACCTCGAAAAAATAGGATACAACTTATGACCGTAACCGAACTAAATTGATGCAAACAGGGGATAAGATTATGGATATACAACGCATTTATCAGTTAAAATCTGTTTTTGATACAGTGGTTCACTGCATCGAGAGTGATAACGGTAAAGAACAGGTGGAAGTATGGTTTGCCCGCGAATTACAGGAATTGCTCGGGTATGCCAGATGGGAAAATTTTACCGTTGCCATAAATCGTGCTGTCGAATCGTGTAAGTCACAGAATATCAACATCGATGATCATTTTCGTGAGGTCACGAAAATGATCGAAATCGGTAAGGGTGGCAAACGCGAAATCAGCGACTTTATGCTCACTCGTTATGCCTGTTACCTGATCGCTCAAAACGGCGATCCCCAAAAAGAAGAGATTGCTTTTGCCCAAAGTTATTTTGCGGTACAAACCCGTAAAGCCGAATTGATAGAAGAACGTCTGAACCTGCTGTCGCGACTGGAAACAAGAGACAAACTGCGTGCTGCCGAAAAGCAATTATCGCAGAATATTTACGAACGCGGCGTCGATGACAGAGGTTTTGGTCGTATTCGCTCGAAAGGTGATACCGCCCTGTTTGGCGGACATACTACCGAAGACATGAAAAACAGGTTAGGAATAAAATCGAACCGCCCGCTGGCAGATTTTCTGCCGACCCTCACGATCGCCGCCAAAAACCTGGCTACCGAAATGACCAACTACAACGTGGAAAACAAGGATTTATACGGTGAAGTTTCCATTACAAACGAACATGTGCAAAATAATACCAGCGTGCGCGAAATGCTCGGAAAACGAGACATCAAACCCGAAGAACTGCCGCCGGCAGAAGATATAAAGAAACTCGAACGCCGTGTAGTGAGCGAACAAAAGAAAATTGCCAAAGCAACCAAAAAATTACCGAAGACAGATAAATGAGTAATTGGAAAATATATAAATTAGAAGAGATTGCGAAGGTTCAAACCGGTCCTTTTGGAAGTCAGCTTCATCAATCAGATTATATAGATATTGGCACACCTATAATTACAGTAGAACATCTTGGAGATAATAGAATACGCCATGATAATACACCAAAAGTATCTGATGAAGATAAATTACGATTAAGTAAATATTGGCTTTGCGAAGGTGATATAGTTTTTAGTCGTGTTGGAAGTGTTGACAGAAGAGCTTATGTAAAGAAAAAAGAAGAAGGATGGTTATTTTCAGGACGATGCCTGCGGGTTAGACCTAAACGACATATTAATGGAAAATATCTTTCTTATTTTTTCGGTTTAGAGGAATTTAAAAAGAAGATAAGAGGAATTGCAGTCGGTGCAACGATGCCATCATTAAATACTTCAATAATGAATAATATCGAAGTAATATTACCTGATGAAACAACCCAAACCAAAATCGCCCGCATCCTCTCCTCACTCGACGACAAAATAGAACTTAACCTGCAAATGAACCAAACCCTCGAAGCCATAGCCCAAGCTATTTTTAAAGAGTGGTTTGTATACTTTAACTTCCCGGGATTTGATGGTGAGTTGGTGGATGGACTGCCGAAGGGGTGGAGAATGGGAAAGGTTAAAGATGTTTACAAGACAACTTCAGGTGGAACACCAAGCAGAACGAAACCTGAATTTTATGAAAACGGAAAATACGATTATACTAAATTTGAAGGCGATAAAG
>DAISYT010000277.1:0-3402 GCA_036825175.1 Candidatus Cloacimonadota bacterium | reverse complement strand
GGGGGAACTTTTCCCAAGAACCGTTCGCAATAGTGGGAATTTCAAAAACATCTTTTGGCTTGGCTCCCAACGGATTTGGTTCCCAAATATAATCGTTCTTTCCGTTGGCATATTGTGAACTTTCAGCCTGGGTTCTGCGAGGATATTTTAATGTGTGTTCGTTATAAGGAATTCTGACCTGATCAATATTAAATATCGGCGTATTGGACTTTCGTAAATGCAGAATGCTTTCATGTGATCTGCCCCAATCGTTCCCCAAATTGGCTTTATTGCGATAAAACCAGACAAGCCATTTACAGCCTTTGAACAAGCCGGATGTAGCCCATTTCAAATCGGCCAGAATTTCTGAAAAACCGCAAATATAGAGAGACCCATTGGGAGAAAGAACTCTGTAAGCTTCTTCAATCCAATGCATCGACCATTCGATATATTTTTTTTGCGATTCAAAAGTGTCCCATTCTGCTTTTTTTATGTTGTAAGGAGGATCAGCGAAAATCAGATCGACATACTGCGATTTGAGATGGGAAAAAAAATCCAAAACATCACAGTTATATAAATCTCCGAATTCAGTCGAAAAATAGGATGTTGAATCAAGATTCTGTTCATAATCGGTTATTGCATCTTCCTGATGAATGTTTTTCATAAATTCATTTATCTGCTCGGATGAATACACACGAAAATTATTTATAGGATGCCGCATCGATTTGAATTTGTCTTGCCTATCCCACCTTCGTAACGTCTGGGAGCTAATTCCCAACTTCTTTGAAGCTTCTCCAATGGTCAGATAATCACTCATTTCATCACCTCTTAATGTTTATCAACCTTATACAACGTTGGTCAAAATAATTATCTATTCTGATATGGTCAAATGGAAATTCTATTGATTTTGTTTTCACTCGTCTCAGCATTCGTAAAAGCTGTTCACGTTTTAAAGTTAATTATTCTTTTATCTAAATCTTATCGTCCGCGACTAACTTCTTCAAAAGCTTCTCAGATAAGAATTCCGAATCAGCGAGTCAAGTCCATCAGAAGACATGATTTTTCTCGTTCCAAAGTTAAATCTTGGGTATGTACAGCTCATCGTTATCCAACCTTGACATTACTAACTGCATGGATCTGTGAAAGAAGCGATGGCAAGGTTTACAAATCCGTGTGCAACAGCGTTAATTACGGCATCTTCCTGACTTCTGATTTTCCCATTTTCTCAAAGTCACCCGGTCACAAAGTCTCATCTCCAAACATACCCCACCGACAATTCCAGCGCCGGCACCGGTTTTCTCTGCACATAACTTTGCCCCGGATTGAAGAACACAGCCAGATCGAATTGGAATTTTCTCAGTTTGTAACCGCATCCAGCCGAGATTGTAAAACGCGGATCGGGAAGCAAATTCCGGATATCTCCCAAAGTCGATGTCTCCATGATCATTGGAGTCGTCAATCCGAACCTTAACGCTAATCGATTTTGTATGAACTTTTCCACACCTGCTCTTATGAACCACATTTTCATATATTTCAGGTTTTTACCGCCATAATGCCCCGTAATGAATTCATTATCCAAATACAAATTACAGTTCTTTTTCCAGGCAAGACCAAACGTGTAATAACCAGGTAGAGAAAATGTCGCATTATTTTTGAAATTGGATTCTGCGTGCGTGGAAAAACGGTTTTCCAGAAAATGCAGAATATTCCTGCTAACTAAGCTTCCACTCAGATAATTATTAAATTTGCAGATCACTCCCAAATCTACAGTGTTGTAAGCGACTCCCACTGTGAAGCTTGGATCAGAATCTCCGATTCTGTTAACTTTAGTTCGTCAGTCCAGCCTTACAAGCGTTAATCCCGCCCGGATTTTCTCCGAAGGTTTTGCCGTAATGGACAACCGGTAATCATAAGTTTTGGAATCGATTTTTCCTCTGAAATTATTCATGTTTATCATAGTGAGATCCAGCAAATGAGCTGAGTAACCACTCCAAACTTCGTCGCCCTCCCCTTTGAATCTCAGCCGGTTGATAATACTGAATCCAAGATTAAAAGGAATTTTGGCAAAATGCAATTTCGGATGACTGAAGACAAATACCAGATCGTTTACCTGGATAGGAGTTTCAAAATCGATCTGCAATTCCGAATTTTCAAAATCAGCTAAACCAGCCGGATTCCAAAAAATCGTAGCTGGGGAGCTTTCGATGAGGGAACCGGCGCCACCCAAAGCGATCTGCCTGGCTCCCACTCCCAGCATCAGGTCGGAGCCGTTCAGGTTGTCGAATTCAACCGGAAACAACAAACTGGTTAAAAGAAAAAAACAAGTTATGTATAGGACTCTTTTCATTTTGTTTTCACGTCGAATTTAAGAATCCATACACCATTTACTCAGCTTTTCTTCAAATTTATGAAAAACGTAACGCCTTTCGGTTCGGCATTTTCCACATAGATCGAGCCGCCGTAACGCTGGATATTTTGCTTCACCAGATATAATCCCATTCCGGTCTTGGCGTGTTCTCCATACGAAAATTTCTCATCGAAAATTTTATCTAATATCTTTTCTTCTATTGGTTTACCGTTGTTATTTACACTGATTTCGCAGATAGCATTGATCTCGAGGATTTTTATCCTCACTTCCGTGGCTTCACCGTGAGTAACCGCATTTGGATCCAAATTGGTAAAAACCGATTCCAGGCTATCGTCTGCCAGAGCGGACGAAGAGCCTTCACATGTAATATTCAGATTAGGATTGGCGGCAATAATTTTTTGCACCACTTCTTCCACCTGTACGGAGTGACGATGAGCCGAATCGATTTTTTCACGTTCCATGCCGTGCAGATTTTTGATCAATTCGATGCCGGAGAAACATTTTTTTGTCGCTTCATCGAGATAATTCTGATTGTTATTATGTTTGTATAATTTCAAAGCAGAAATAACCACCGAAAGATTATTCATCAGATCATGTCGTAACATTTTATTGATCAATAAAATCTGCTTTTCATTCATCTCGGCTTCGTCGGTCGCCAGCCTTAAATCCCTGTTCATGGTCTTCAGTTTTTTACTCATCCGGATATTGGAAACCAGGAAAAAAGTGATCAGTAAAATGACCACGATCGCAAAAATGAAACTATACAACCAAACTTGTCTTTGCAGATTTATCACTTCCAAATTCTTTTTTAAAATTTCGTTCTCGGTTTCTTTATTTGCCAGATCATACTTGATTTTTAATTCTTCTGTTTTTTCACGATTGCTGCGGGTCGTTAGAGTATCATGGACAGTAACATATTTTAGAAGATATTCATATGCTTTTTCATACTCTTTTTTCTGGTAATACAACTCGGATGCATCCTTCAGATTTCTCCTGAAACTATCGGTTATTTCCGAATCTTTATAAATATGATAAGCTGCCAGTATGTATTTTTC
>DAISYT010000276.1:0-3412 GCA_036825175.1 Candidatus Cloacimonadota bacterium | reverse complement strand
ATCCGCGTGATGCCAGCGGAACCAATTGCCAGATGGTTTCCTGCACGGAAATGGCGTCGTTCAGCATCAGGTGCATCTGATCGTAATAGCCGATTTGCAGACCGGCACCTTTTTTGGCGATTCCATCCTGAGGCTTCGTTTCTTCATTTAACAACCTGAGAAAAGTGGTCTTACCGCAGCCATTATGACCGAGAATCGCTATTTTATCCTGATAACCGACGCGCAAATTTACATTCTTTGCCAGAGTTTTTTCCGGAAAACCAAAAGCCAGATTTTGTAAAATATAAACATCGTTGCCGCTGCGGTTTTCGGTTTGAATATTCAAATTGATAGATTTACTCGTTTCTGGTCGCTCGATTTCCTCGACTTTTTCACGGCGTTTTTCCAGTTCTTTGGCACGTTTGAACATGGTTTCGCTGTCACGAGCTTTGCCCCAGATTCTGTACTGTTTGATCTGATCATCCATCTTTTTCAGCATTTTTTGCTGGTTTTTGTATTCCTTTTCCTGCAGGATGTGCCGGCGTTCCGATTCTTCCTGATAGAAAGTGTAATTTCCGCCGTAATGATGCAGAGTTTTATCTTTGATTTCCACGATTTTCGTAACTGTCGTATCCAAAAAATGACGGTCGTGGGAGATGATGATGTAAGGTTTATTGATGCGATTCAAATAACCGGAAAGCCAATAGATCATTTCCAGATCGAGGTGGTTGGTCGGTTCGTCCAGCAGGATGGCATCGAAGGGCTGCAACAGAAATTTTGCCAATTGGATACGCGTTTTCTCGCCACCGCTGAAACGAGCGATTCTTTGATTCCACATGCTTTCGGGGAATTTTAGATGCGTAAGAACCAGTTTCATTTCCGTTTGAAAATTGTAACCGTCGATGCTTTCAAATTCCTGCACGATCTTAGCATATTTTTCCAGGTTTTCCTGACAGTGATCGCGCGAAACAAGGCTTTCGATTTCTTCCAGCTTTTGTTTCAGTTCGATCCAGTCCGGACGGGATTCCAACACGCATTCCCGCAGAGTTTGCGTTTCATTCAGCTCCGGATCCTGAGTTAAATACACTATTGTTTTGTTCTTCGCCAGATGTACTTGTCCTTCCTTGGGTAGCAGCCTTCCCATAATAATTTTGAACAAGGTCGTTTTCCCTGAACCGTTTTTGCCCACCAAACCGATCCGGCTGTTTTCTTCCAGAGAAAAACTGATATTTTTAAAAATTTCAGCTTCTCCGAAATTATGTGAAATATTCGATAAACTGATTAAACTCATAATTTCCTCGAGGGCTAAATTTAGAGATTTGAGGATTGTGTCAATAATGAGTGTGAAAAATTACTTGTCATAGAAAGTGCAGAAATTATTTGTGTCACCCAGTCGGGATGTAGCGCAGCCCGGTTAGCGCGTTCGTCTGGGGGGCGAAAGGCCGATGGTTCAAATCCATTCATCCCGACCATTTTATTAAGTTAAATAGTGTGAAAATATAACTTTAATAATTTTTTGGAATGAAGGAATATGCCGAACATAGAAAAAATCTATCACTTATTGGAAGAACGATTTAAAACCTATCAAGCTCCCATCGTGGATTTGGTGGAAGCTCAGACAAGGGATCCTTTCAAAGTATTGATAGCGACTATTTTGAGTGCCAGAACGAAAGATGAAACCACGGCAAAAGTAGTGAAATTCCTTTTCCAGGTTATCAATAAACCAGAAGATTTCGATAATTATTCCGTCGAAGAAATCGAAGATATGATCTATCCGGTGGGATTTTTCCGAACCAAAGCAAAGCACTTGAAGGAACTTCCTTCTATTCTGAAAAAAGAATTCGGTAATATCATTCCTGAAGAAATCGATGCTTTATTAAAGTTGCCCGGTGTGGGCAGAAAAACAGCGAATTTGGTTCGTGCCATCGCATTTAAAAAGCCGGCAATTTGTGTTGATACGCATGTCCATCGTATCGCGAATCGACTGGGATATGTGAAGACGAAAACGCCTTTTGAGACAGAGATGGCATTAAGGGCGAAGTTGCCGGAGAAATTCTGGTTGAATATTAATTCGTATCTGGTGGCTTTTGGGCAGAATCATTGTACACCCAGAAATCCCAAATGTGATTCCTGTCCGATCTATGCTGAATGTGAGCGAGTGGGAGTAACTTTAAAATAAATGAAGTTGTTAAGCTGGAATGTAAATGGTCTGCGCGCCGTTTTAAAGAAAGGATTTTTAGAAATTTTGCACACAGAGAATCCGGATATTCTGGCAATCCAGGAAACCAAACTGCAGGAAGATCAAATCCCCCCAGAAATTAACGAGATAAATGGATATTACAAATATTGGAATTTTGCTGAAAAGAAAGGCTATTCCGGTGTTGCTATTTTCACCAATACAGAACCTGAAAAAGTAGAGTACTCGATTGGCGATCCTGCTTATGATACCGAAGGAAGATTGATTATTGCTCATTTTACCGATTTTGTGTTGATTAATTGTTACTTTCCAAACGGACAAATGAGTGAGGAACGTTTACAGTACAAATTAGCTTACTATGATCGCATGTTTGATCTCGTAGAATCTATGCGGGCAGAAGGGAAGAATGTGATTGTTTGTGGTGATTTTAACACTGCTCACAAAGAAATCGATTTGGCTAATCCTAAACAAAATGAAGAAACATCCGGCTTCTTACCGATAGAAAGAGCTTGGATGGATAAGATAATCGAACACGGCTGGATCGATACTTTCCGCCGGTTTAATCAGGAATCCGATCAGTATTCGTGGTGGACGTACAGATTTGGAGCTCGCGATAGGAATGTTGGTTGGCGGATAGATTATTTTTTCACAAATAATGAGAATTTAAAAAATATAAAGAATGCCTTTATTCGGCAGGATATCATGGGAAGTGATCATTGCCCGGTAGGCGTGGAGATAGAATAAATGGAAAAAACTAAAGAAGTAGATATACTGGATTTGTTGATAGTATTAGCAAAACATAAAAAGTTTATATTTTGGACGACATTGATTGCATGCATTTTTGCAGTGATTTATAGTTTGTTAGTTCCACAATATTGGGTATCGGTAGCGACGATTTTACCAGCACAAGATCAGCATAGTTCATTTTCTTTAGGAAGTAGCTCATCTTTGTTGGGATTAGGTTCTTCACTTCTTGGTAATAGTGCAAACATTAATGGACTGGAATTAATTACTATAATGCAAAGTAGAACTTTTTCCGAAGATGTTGTTAAGCAATTTAATTTAATTAATTATTTTGAAATAAATGATCCTGACACCCTTGTTTCCAGGGAGCTAGCTCTTAAAGCTTTTCGAGAAAATGTGAGAAAAATTGGAATGGATGAAGATACAGGCTTAATATCTATTAGTATTGAAACCACTGATAAATATCTCTCTACTAATATTGCTAATTATCAT
>DAISYT010000275.1:0-3413 GCA_036825175.1 Candidatus Cloacimonadota bacterium | reverse complement strand
CCGGGAAGGGCCAGGTGGTAAGCGGCCGCAGCATTCCGACTTTCAGACCTTTCTTGCGAGCCATCAGAACGGCTTCTTTGGCAGCACGAGAAGTGATGCCGGCAGCGAAAATAGCAATTTTGGCATCTTCCATCATAAAGCTTTCAATTTGAACGATATCATCTATATTATGAACGATCTTGTTACGCAATCTTTCCATCATGACGCCCGTTTCATCCGCACGGTTCGTGGGAAATCCTTTGGAGTCGTGTGCCAGACCGGTAACGTGGAAGCGGTAACCTTCTCCGTAACTGGCAAGAGGCATGGGATATTTGGGTGTATCGGGATAATGTTTATACCATTCCGGTGGGATCGTGGGTCTGATCCTATCCAGAATTTTGATTTTGGAAAGATCGGGTAATTCGATCGCTTCACGCATGTGTCCCAGAACTTCATCGGAAAGAACGACCACACAGGTTCGGTATTTTTCCGATAAATTTACGGCTCTGATAGCCAGTTCATAATTTTCGCAAACCGAGTTTGGATACAGCACGATAGCAGGTGCATCACCATGATTTCCCCAACGTGTCTGCATGATATCCGACTGTGACGGTTTGGTGGGAGAACCCGTACTCGGTCCGCCACGCATCACATTCACCACCACGCAGGGTGTTTCCGTCATTTTGGCAAAACCGATACCTTCCATCATCAGGGAAAAGCCCGGACCGCTGGTGGCAGTCATAGCTTTGGCGCCGGCAAGAGAAGCTCCGATCACAGCAGAGATACTGGCAATCTCGTCTTCCATTTGCAAAAATTTGCCCCCGATTTTGGGAAGTTCAAGCGAGCAGAGTTCAGCAATTTCTGTGGAGGGTGTGATGGGATAACCGGCAAAGAAATTTACTCCGGCAGCCAAAGCGCCGTAAGCGATAGCTTCGTTACCCTGCATCAATATTGTTTTTGATTCACTTTTCTGCATAATTCCTCCTACCTTTTTGCTCCGGTTATGGCAAAGTCGGGACATAACCTGTCACAAGTTTCACAATGAATACATTTTTCGGGATTGGGAACATAAGGAGCGCCGTCCGGTCTGCGACCCAAAGCGCCTGTAGGACAGAAAGCGACGCAGATTCCACACTTCTTACACCAGTCATAATAGATATAGACCGGATTTTTTTTGTAATCGCCGGTGGAAATTACTTCGGTTCCGTTCACTTCCATTTTCACGTTGTCGTCGTCACCGCGAATAATGGTGCCTTCCTTGTTTTTCTCAACCTTGTTTAGCTCTTTCACAGAGGTCATTTAGTCTCCTTGAATCGCAAATTCCATTTCACGATTCCTTTATTCCTTATTTATAAATAGCTAATAAAAAAAACTGCCTAAAAGATTTTAATAATACGGGATTGAATAAGATAAACAAATTCACTCCTCAGGAAATCAGATTTCCTTCAGTTCAAAAATTCTGTCCCTGAGTTCGGCAGCTCTTTCAAATTCCAGATTTTCGGATGCTTTCAACATCTCCTTTTCTAACAATTCTATCACTTTTTCCCGGGAATCCAATTCCAGATAATCCAGGAAATTCGCCTTTTCACTTTTCTCTTCATTTCTCTTAAAACCGTCAGCAACACTTGTGGACGTCATGATGTCGTCAATATTTTTTTTGATGCTTACGGGAGTTATCTTGTTCTGAATATTGTAGTTTTTTTGCTTTTCACGGCGCCGGTTGGTCTCGTCGATCGTCTGTTGCATGGCTTCGGTAATATGATCGGCATAGAAGATAACTTTTCCATTCACATTACGGGCAGCTCGTCCCGCCGTTTGAATAAGTGAACGGGCAGAGCGCAGAAATCCCATCTTATCGGCATCGAAAATAGCCACCAGAGAAACTTCCGGCAGATCGAGACCTTCGCGCAAAAGATTGATGCCGACCAGTACATCGAATTTATCGGTGCGGAATTCACGGATGATCTGAGCCCGTTCGATAGTACGTACTTCACTGTGCATATACCGAGTTCGGATGCCGGCTTTGCCCAGATATTCGCTCAAATCTTCCGCCATGCGTTTGGTGAGAGTGGTCACCAGAATTTTTTCTTGTTTGGGCAGGCGCAAGCGAATCTGTTCCAGCAGATCGTCCACCTGGGTATTTACGGGTTTTACTTCGATCTCCGGGTCCAGAAGTCCGGTGGGACGGATGATCTGTTCCACGAAAATGCCCTCGCTTTTCTGCAATTCGTAATCGGCAGGAGTGGCGGAAACAAAAATCACCCGATTCTGTTTGGCTTCGAATTCAGGGAATTTGAGCGGACGGTTATCGAAGGCGGAAGGCAGACGAAAACCGTAATCCACCAGGTTTTTTTTGCGGGTATAATCGCCACCGTACATGGCGTGAATCTGCGGCACGGAAACGTGCGATTCATCGATCACCATGAGAAAATCATCGGGAAAATAATCGAGCAGACAGTATGGCGGATCACCCTTTTTGGCGCCGGTAAGATGGCGGGAATAATTTTCGATGCCGGAGCAGTAACCGATCTCCCTTAGCATTTCCAGATCGAAATTGGTGCGCTGTTCGATGCGTTGCGCTTCCAGCAGTTTGTTGTTCTTTTCAAAATATTCGATGCGCTCTTTCAACTCTTCTTTGATCGTGCGGATGGCGCGCTCGAGACTGTGTTTATCGGTAATGAAATGATTTGCCGGGTAAATCGGATATTCCGGCACCACTTCCAGAATGTGATTGTCCAAAGGATTGATGCGGGAAATTTTCTCGATTTCGTCGCCGAAAAATTCCACCCGGATCGAATTTTCCAGATACGCCGGATAAATATCGATGGTGTCGCCCTGCACCCGGAACGTGCCGCGCTCGAAAGCGATATCGTTGCGTCCGTAATGAATGGCGACCAATTTCTTCAGCAGTTCGTCCCGATCCAGCACCTCCCCGGTTTTTATACGGACCAGAGATTCACGGTAGTTTTCCGGGATTCCCAAACCGTAAATGCAGGAAACGCTGGCAACGATGATGACATCGCGTCTTTCGCTGAGACTCATGGTGGCATGCAACCTCAGTTTTTCGATCTGGCTGTTGATGTCCGCATCTTTTTCGATATAAATATCTTTGCCTGGGATGTAGGCTTCCGGTTGATAATAATCGTAATAACTGATGAAAAACTCGACGGCATTTTCGGGAAAAAGCTGCTTGAATTCGCCATAAAGCTGGGCAGCGAGAGTCTTATTGTGAGAAAGCACCAAAGTGGGTTTATTGATCTCCTGAATCACGTTGGCGATGGTAAACGTCTTACCGGAACCGGTCACTCCCAGCAGCGTCTGATACTTAGTTCCGTCCCGCAAACCATCCGCCAATTCACAAATGGCTGCCGGTTGATCGCCTGTGGGACGATAGCCGGAAATCAGCTTAAAGGTTTCCATTTTTTATTAATTTC
>DAISYT010000274.1:0-3414 GCA_036825175.1 Candidatus Cloacimonadota bacterium | reverse complement strand
GTTAATTTTGAGATGCTCATAGACGAGAATATTAAGCACAGAAAAAAGTATAAAATTTTGAGTGGCGTCGTCACACTTTGTTGATTTTGTGTATATGTATATAGAGGGAAAAAAAATCGGAGATTTTAGTGAAAGAAAAAATAAAAATTTTAATTTTTAGTGTAATTCTAATTACTTTTACTTTTCTTAATTCTCAAGACACATTAGAAGAAATTGTAACATGGGAGATACCGGAAGGTGAGACTTTACATTGTGTAAATTTAAACAGCGATGGAAGTGATATTAATAATGATGGTTATGATGATTTTATTCTTCTTACTAATTATTATGAATGGAAGTATTATTTTTATCTGGGATCGCAAAATCCAACATCTCAATATAATTTTGAAATAGAAGTTCCTTTTGGTTCCGGATATCCAAGTTGGGGCGGTGATTTAAATGGTGATGGTTACAAAGATATTGTGTTTGGTATAGCAACAAATGAATTTGATCCTGGTGACGTTTATATCTGCTTAGGAAGTGAGGAAATTGACCTTGAACCTGAAATGGTGCTTCATGGCGAGGACTATGTCGCTGATCCTACTGCTTTATTTTTAACGGGATTCAATGGAGGATATGACTTTAACGGAGATGGATATGACGACTTGCTAACTTGGGGAGAAGGACCATCTTTATTCTGGAATGGATTGATTCAGATATTTTTAGGTTGTGAAGAGTTGGATGCAACTCCGGATTTTCAAATACAAGGAAATGAAGGTGATGAGTTTGGCAGATACAGAGCAGTTGGTGATATTAACGGTGATGGTTATGATGATTTAATTGTAAGCAGATATATTGGAAATCCCGGAGTTAAATTTGAAGTATACTTCGGTGGAGAAGTAGTAGATACAATACCGGATTTTGTTACAAGTGAAGTTTTTGAACTAACAAACAATTCGCTTATGGATTATGCAAAAGGGGATGTAAATAATGATGGATTTGATGATGTTTTAATATCAGCATTAGGTATCTTTCTCGGTACTCAAAATGGCAGTATAAATTTAGATTATCCAATTACAGAAAGCCTTCGTTACGTAAATATTAATGGTGACGAATATGATGATGTTCTTTCTTATGCATATGAAATTTTGAGCATATTTTATGGCTCAGATTATTTTGATTTATTGTCAGATATTACACTGTATTCTGCTAACAGGTCTTTCTGTAATATAGGTGATTATAATAATGATGGTGAAGATGAAATTTTAGTTAATCACAGTGGTTCATCAATCCCAGGAAATTCAGCCACAATGTATGGCTTATCCAGTGGAGGTAAGATAAGCAATTATGAATTAAGAATAATAAATTACGAATTAAATAATTATCCAAATCCCTTCAATCCTATAACTACAATTAGTTACAAGTTACCTGTTAATATCGCAAATACGGTGATCGAAATCTTTAATATTAAAGGAGAAAAGATCAGAACCTTTAATTGTCGAAATCAAATACCCATAATATGGGACGGAACCGATAATCATCGTAAACAAGTGTCTTCCGGGATTTATTTGTATAGAATAAAGGCAGATAATTTTATCGGTAATCCCCAAAAAATGTTAATGCTTAAATAGGAGAAATTAAAATGAAAAAACGAATTATCTTAATTTTTTTAACCGTAAGTCTCATGTTACTCTTTTCACAAACAACAATTCCCGAAGGAGACGTTTCCGGGAATTGGTCTCTTAATGGCTCTCCTTATTTAGTCGAAGGAGAAATTACCATCCCGGATGGTGAAACTTTATCTATCGAACCAGGTGTATACATCCAGTTTCAAGGTCATTATACCCTGAACGTGCAGGGACAATTATTAGCTATCGGCACTGCTCAGGATTCAATTCGCTTCACAGTAATTGATACGACCGGATTTCATTTAGCGGGTGAACCTGATGGTTCTTGGAACGGAATACATTTTTACGAAACACCTGCCACCAATGATTCTACGAAAATCGTCTATTGCATCTTGGAATACAGTAAAACTCCTATAGAAGAATATACAGGCTGGAACGGGGGAGCTATTTATATTTACGATTATTCCAAAGTTCTTGTATCTCATTGTTTAATAATTAATAACCGAGCTCAATCCGGTGGCGGGATTTGTATAATTGGATATTCAGATCCTGTAATTGATTCTAATATTATTTGTTTTAATATTAGCTCTGGTCTACACTCACACGGTGGAGGCATCTGTATTAGAGATTGTTCCAGTCCGATCATAAAAAATAACATAATACATGATAACATTATTAACAGCCCGAATGGTTACGGTGGAGGCATGTATATCGGCGCGGGTTCAAATCCAACGCTATCAGATAATATTATACGTAATAATTTAACCGCAAATTTCGGCGGTGGCATAGATATTAGCAACAGCTCCGAACCTGTTTTAATCAGTAATCGGATTGAATATAATAATGGATATTGTGGAGGAGGTATCAACATAAGGCAAAATGCCTATCCCGTGTTAATTAATAATATAATATCAAATAATCTAAGCGAATATGGTGGAGCAATTTATTATGAGCAATCCAGTCTTTTGATCATAAATAACACATTAGTTAACAATACAGCTGATCATCATGGTGGAGGTATTTGTAGCTATTATGTCCCCCAATGGGGAGACCTTAAAATTCTTAATTCAATATTGTATCATAATCAACCTGAAGAAATGTATATATTAGGCTCAGATTCTAATATAACGTCCATAGCATATTCAATAATTGAGAATGGTGAAGCAGGAATATTTTTAAACGGGGCTGTTGTAAATTGGTTAGAAGGAAATCTTGATATCGATCCAATGTTTGCCGATACTTTAAATTATGACTACCATCTACAAGATTGTAGTCTTGCTATTGGTGCCGGAGTTGATTCATTGGAAATAGATGGAGTTTGGTATTTTTCGCCTGAAATGGATTTTGAAGGAAATTATCGCCCCTGTCCTATTGGTTCCATGCCCGATATTGGCGCTTATGAAAGTCCGTTGGAAGAACCCGTCAGCATCGATAACAGTATTGTACATAATACAAACCTTCATCTAGAAAATTACCCCAATCCCTTCAATCCTTCCACGACAATCACTTTTAGCGTGACGCAATACTCCCTCTTTGTGACTCTTGAAATCTATAATATCAAAGGTCAGAGGGTGAAACAGCTGGTCAGTACTCAGCTTTCAGCCGGTCAGCACTCTGTCATTTGGCATGGGGAAGATGAATCAGGGAAACAGGTTAGTTCAGGAATCTATTTTTACAAATTGAATGTGGATGGTAAAACCGAAGCAGTGAAGAAATGTCTTTTGCTGAAATGAGAAGGGATTTGGTATATCAGCCGTGTTGGGTTGATGTCGTTGGCTTGCCCCGGCAGAGGCATGAAATAAATTCC
>DAISYT010000273.1:0-3427 GCA_036825175.1 Candidatus Cloacimonadota bacterium | reverse complement strand
TCGGTGCTATTCGGTGAAACTCGGTGGCAGAAACAGAGATGAGAACATGAGAAGATGAGAACATGAGGCATGAGAACATGAGAAGAGGAGAAGATGAGATTCTTCGTGAGAACAACGTGCAAGATACCTCTGAATGACAAATAAACAATATTCCGTCTTACTTTTGCGTCTTAGCGTCCTTTGCGGTAGAAACCCTACTTCTCCTGTGGTACCACGATACCCCGAATGATTATATTCTGGAAAAAGATAAACACCAGCAAAGTCGGGATGGAAGCGATGACCAAAGCTGCATAGCCCACGCCATTGGCGGCACGCTGCATCAACTGGTAAATATTCACCATCATCGTCCACATGCTTTTATCCTGGCAAACGATGAAAGCGAACATGAAGTTGCGGTAAGCCGCATTGAAAGCGCTCAAAGCGATAACCGCCATAATCGGTTTGGAAAGCGGCATGGCGATTTTCCAGAAAATACGAAATTCTCCTGCTCCGTCGATAGTGGCAGATTCAAATAATTGCTGCGGCAGCGAATCGAAAAATCCTTTCATTAAAAAGATAAAATAGCCATCGGCAGCGGCAGGCAAGATGAGCGCCCAAAAGGTGTTCAGCATATTCAGTTTTTTCATCAGTAAGAAGTTCGGAATTCCCATCACCATAGGCGGGAAAGCCATCGTCAAAATGAGAAAAAGCAAAATCTTATAAGTGGCTTTCAACTTGAATCTGCTCATAGCATACGCCGCCAGCGGATTCACCAGCAAAGCGGTGGCAATCGCCAACAACACGTAAATCAGCGTGTTCATAATGGAACGCCCGTTGTAGAGCATGTTATCCAGCACCATCACGTAATTGCGCTGGTTCAACTCTTTCAGGATGGCTTTGTGATGTTCTGTAAAAATCCTGGCATCGAGCTTCTCGTAATCGACGGAAACCTGATCAAAGCCGTTTGGAATCAGATGATATGCCCGGTTATATTCGGAAACGCTACCGTATTTGGAATGCAAAAATTCCTGCCAGTCAGTCGTCGCAATTTCGGAAAGACGGATCAACGCCGGATGAGCACTTTGCAACACAAACTGCTGCCACAGAACTGCTTCACCGTTGTTTTGCGGGAATTTTTTGGGAGGAATTACCTCGTTCAAAGAATGATAATTTTCCGAACGGATAGAATTGATTTTTTTCAAAGCCTCCTGTTCCGAACCGCATGAATCCTGTAAAAATTGCCGGTAGGGCTTGGCGGCAGCAGAACTGAGCTGCACATAAGATTTCAAGTTTTTTTCCTGATTTATAAAAGCAGTCCGGTCGGCACAAAGCTGCAAATTATGATCGGAATATTCTGCCGGCAATTTTACATCCAATAAGGAACCGATTCCCGGCTGCCAGGCAGCATTCAGAGCAGAAATATCCCCGTATTTTTGTTTCAGAAAATTCCTGAATTTATTCTCGATAGAATTCAATCTGATCAATTTCGAATCGACACCATTTTCGATGAAACTGACAAAATCCAATTTTTCAGCGCCGGAAACAAGTTTCGTATCGGGAAGCATAATGCGGTCGAATCCAACGAAATTTTTATCCCAATTGGCATTCAAAGCAGAGATTTTTCCATACCTGTTTTGCAGATAATGCTGCCAGGAAGGCAGAGCATCCGCAGCCAGCGAAATCTGAGAAGGATTGACCAATTCCTTTACGTATTTTATCCACAGCGCTCGCAGACTGTTATCCGGCAAACTAACCGGAATCGTGATTTCCGACCAGGAACGATAATCGGTGTGAAGTTCGGAATTCAAAAAGTTCAGATCGTCTCGGTAATCCTGTTTTAAAAGATCGGTGATGAAATGCCCGTCCGCAGAGGAAAATACTTTCTGCCACCCGGGACGATTATTCTTAAACTGCTGATACCGTTCGGCAAAATCCGATTCTCCGATCGCGAAATTTCTACTGAGAATGTTCTTTTCTTCGCTAACTATTTCGTCCCAACTTTGAATTTCAAAGCCGTATTTTTGATTGAATTGCTCGATATTTCCGTCGCTTTCTTTCTGCAAAATATGTCGCAGATTACGGTCGTTGAACGGATAAATTCCCCTGCCGTATTGTTGGGAAAGGATGAAATCACACGCTGCAGTTTCTGTACCGGCGATAAATTCCTGCCAATCCCGAAACATCTGGTCGTTCACGGCGGAAGGCAATCCGATCTGATCGAAACTGCGATAAAGATTTTTGTATTGGGTTATCATCTGCGCCGATTCTTCGTTATAACGGGCGGCAACATATTTGCGGAATTGCAGATCGCGATTGAACCAGAAGCCGGGATAAAGCGAAAATTTGCTGGAATCTGCCGAACTGGAAAAGGATGCGCTGATCATCATTAAGAACGGAAAAACCATCGTTACGGAACCCAGCAATAACACCACGTGGATCAGAATATTCAACAATCTTACTTTGGAAGATTTACGTCCAACTTTTGAAATGATCGGCATTTACATATCCTCACCCGTGGCAGAATCGGCAGTACGGAATTCCATGTTGCTCAGTTTACGCAGTTGGAACACGGCAAAACCCATCATCAAAACGCCCAGCAGCCAAGCCATGGCGGTGGCGATACCGAAATTCAAATAAAGATACGCTTTCTCGAAAATAAGCAGATCGGCGACGCGGGTCGCTTCGTTCGGTCCGCCGAAAGTCATTACCAATATAAATCCGCTCTGTTGGGCAGAAGCAATGAACGCTGCGATGAACTGGATGATGATCAGAGATTTCATGCTGGGAATCACGATGTGCCGGATTTTGCGGCGGAAGCCGGCTCCGTCGATGTCGGCGGCTTCATAGATTTCCTGCGGAATGCTTTTCAAAGCCGCCAGATAGATCAGGCAGCCCGGTCCGATACCAGCCCAAACCGTGGGTAAAACGCAAAGCAGCATCGCCAGCTTGCGGTCTCCCAGCCAGTTACTTTTGGGCAAACCCAGCCACATTAATAGTTGATTCAAAATGCCACTGTCGGAAGAATCGTAGAGCAGCTTCCAAAGATAGATCACGATCACGCCGCTGATGACTGCCGGCAGATAATAAATAATGCGGTAAACGAGCTTGCCGTGCGAAACTTCCTGCAATAAAACCGCCAAAATTATCGGAGGAATAAAGCCCAATCCCAGCGCTAAAAGCATGTAATAAAACGTTCTGCCCAGCGATGCCCACCAAACCGGATCGTAAAGCACGTCGGCGAAATTTGCCATGCCCACGAAAGTGGATTTTCCCACCAAACTATAATCCTGAAAAGCCATTACCGAGCCCATCAGCATCGGCAGATATTTCCAGACAAAGATGGAAAGCAGCGCCGGCAGCATGATCAGGATCGCTGTCCAATTTATTTTTTTAGGTTTCCGGGAAGGCGGTTCGAGGGATTTTGGAGTACAAATCTGCCAGACACGAT
>DAISYT010000272.1:0-3431 GCA_036825175.1 Candidatus Cloacimonadota bacterium | reverse complement strand
GGTTGTGCGCTGTCACGTCGGATATCGCGGGCACCCAAAATATCGTAAACGTTTAATTCATAATACAGTTCCAAACAGCCGGTATTAGCCAGTCCTTCTAATTCCAAATAAGTAAGATTGTAAGTATTTCCCAAGGGATTGGCGACTCCGCAACCTTCATCGATACCTATTTGCAGCCAGAAATCCGAAGCTGAAAGACCGGCAGCCAAAATGATAAAAAGCAATATCAGATTCTTTTTCATATCAATTCCTTCTCCTTTTTCTCCGAACAAATTTGAAGAATGCCAAAATTATTGTAAAATTATTTTCCCTGATTTTCCTGCTTTCTACTTTTTTAAAATTTCCAATGAAATCGAAGATAAAAAAAGTTGACATCATAAAGTAGTTTGGAGATTTTCCGTTCCATGAAAATGAAGATGAAATTGATAGGTTTTACCTGACGACTGATCGGTTGATCTTTCGGGTAAAGAAATTCATCTTTTAGCATTATACAATCCGGTTTTCCCGAAATTCCGTACGCTTTAGAATACTATTAAAAAGGATAAAAAATTATGAAAAACTTTTTTTCGACGCGTTGGGGAATTATTGTTGTCGGCGCTGTAATCGGCATTCTGGCAACATTGTTACAAAAGTTTGGCAATCCAGCCAACATGGGAATCTGCGTAGCTTGTTTTGCCCGTGACACAGCCGGCGCTTTGGGATTTCATCATGCCGGCAATCTGCAATATGTCCGCCCGGAATTGATCGGAATTATTCTGGGCTCTCTCGTCATGGCACTCATCTTCAAAGAATTTAAACCGCGGGGCGGTTCTGCCACGATCGTTCGTTTCTTTTTAGGCATTTTCGCCGTGATCGGCGCTCTGGTATTTTTGGGTTGTCCCTGGCGTGCCAGTTTGCGTCTCGCCGGTGGTGACTGGAATGCCATCGTCGGTTTTGCCGGTCTGATCGGCGGAATTTACATTGGAACGCTCTTCATCAAAAAAGGCTATAATCTGGGCAGATCGATGCCTTCCAACAAAAAACTTTCCGGCTGGATTTTTCCGGCATCTATGATCATCTTACTCATTCTTTTGGTCTTTGGTTTCAAAAAACTGGCAAATGCCAATCCACCGCACGCACTGTTATGGATCAGTTTGGGATTTGCCCTCATCATCGGCGCTTTGGCACAACGCAGCCGTTTCTGCACAGTCGGCGCTTTCCGTGACATGATGATGATCGGAGAAAGTTATCTGCTCACCGGTTTGGGAACGTTCATCGTGGTGGCTTTCATCATGAATTTATTGTTAGGACAATTCCATCCCGGTTTTGCCAATCAGCCGGCAGCACACACGATGCACCTTTGGAACTTTCTGGGCATGGTTTTAGCCGGATTGGCTTTCACCCTGGCGGGCGGCTGCCCGGGACGTCAGCTCGTGATGGCAGGAGAAGGCGATAGCGATGCTGCAATCTTCTTTTTGGGATTGATCGTCGGTGCCGGTTTGGCTCATAATTTTGGACTGACCAGCAGCGGTAAAGGTATCGGAGAATTCGGTGCCGCCGGTACGATCATCGGCATCATATTCTGTTTGATCATCGGCTTTACCATGGTTCAAAAACGTAAATAGGAGGAAATTATGATCCAGGTCGATACACGCGGACTTTCCTGTCCCCAGCCGATAGTGCTGGTGAATATGGAAATCAAAAAAGGTACAAAAGAATTTGAAATTCTGTTGGATAGTCAGGCATCGATAGAAAATGTCGCCCGACTTCTGAACAAGCATAAATTGTCATTCGAGACGATTCAAAAGGCAGATCACACGATTTACCATGTTAAATAAAAATAATACCGGCAGCGTTATTTATTTCGATAACGCTGCCACCACTTTCCCAAAACCACCGGAAGTGGCAGAAGCGATGCTGCATTACATCCGTGATATCGGCGCCAATCCGGGACGTTCCGGGCATAAACTGGCAATCGCTGCCGGACAGACTGTTTTTGCCGGACGACGAACTTTGGCAGAGTTTTTCCATTTGAAAAATCCCATGCACGTGATTTTTACAGGTAACGCCACAGATGCTTTGAACATGGCAATTCGCGGCGTTTTGCAGACAGGAGATCATGCCATCACCAGCAGCATGGAACACAACAGCACGATTCGTCCGCTGCATCGAATGCAAAAAGACGGCATCATCGATCTCAGCATCGTGCAGGCAGATTCCGGAGGATTGTTAGATCCGCAGGATGTTCGGAAAGCTATGAATTCCAAGACCAAAGCGGTGATTATCAATCATGTTTCCAATGTGAATGGTTGTATTCAACCCATTCGGGAAATCGGTAAAATCTGTCGGGAACGAGGAATAATTTTTATCGTGGATGCAGCTCAGTCCGCCGGCATCTTCCCTATTTCCATGCAGGAAGATTTCATCGATCTGCTGGGAATGCCGGGGCATAAAAGTCTATACGGTCCTACGGGTAGCGGAGCTTTACTCATCGCCGACGATTTCGATCCGAAAAAAATTCATCCGCTTAAATGCGGAGGCACCGGTAGCCTTTCGGACAGCATCGAGCAACCGGATTTTCTACCGGACATGCTGGAAAGTGGTACTTTAAACGTGGCAGGAATCGCCGGTTTTACCGCCGGAGTTCAAGCCATTCAAAAAATCGATTCGATCCAAAACCATAAACAAAAATTGCAGTCGTATTTTCTGGCAAGAGCCGAAAATGAAATACCGAATTTCCGTCATTTCACCCATCCGAATTTACCGGCTGCCGGAGTCATTTCCTTTATTTTGGAAAAATTTTCTGTTTCGGAAGTCGCTCAAATCCTTTCCGATAAATATAACATCATGTGCCGTCAGGGATTACATTGCGCTCCACTGGCACATAAAACTTTGGGCACGTTCCCGGATGGAACGCTACGTTTCGGCTTCAGCATTTTCAACACGAAAGAAGAAATTGACACGGCGATCGAAGCCTTGAAAAGTATCGCTCATGGATAAACTGAAAAAGTCGGTGATTCTGTTTCATTCCACGAACTACGCCATTTGGGCGCAGAACGAATTGCAGGCTAACGGATTACCCTGCAAGATGATAAGTGTACCGCGCCAGCTTAGTTCGGATTGCGGTTATTGCGTACAGATGGAAACGCAAGACAAGCCAAAAGCAGAGCAATTTCTGATCGCTGCCAACATCGAATTCGATCGGATCGATGATTTGTAGATGGGAATGATTTAGTAAACCCACTTGATCATTATTTGGTAAATATGTTTGTTTATGCTAAAAGGATGAATCTAACCCCCTTAATCCCCCTTAAACAGGGGGAAAATAAGGTAGAAGAATGAATTCCTTTCCTTTCTCGCGCCCTGCAAAGGGAGCTGGCTCCGAATTCATTTTGGAGACTGAGGGTCGGTGAATGATTAACCCCCTCGATCCCCCTTAAACAGGGGGAAAA
>DAISYT010000271.1:0-3447 GCA_036825175.1 Candidatus Cloacimonadota bacterium | reverse complement strand
GTGTGGAAATACGGCTGCCTGTGCTTATGATAACTGGATTTCTCATGTTTCGGAAGGAATCGCTCTGGAGGATTATAATATTTATTCACCCTGGGATGTGCAATCCAATAATTTCGGAGATTTTCTAATCGGCACGGAAATCAGCCTTTCCATTTGGAATGATGCCTTTGAGCTATTTACCAATGGATTTTACGAAGCAGCTCAATCCGTTCTGACGGGAGCCGGATTTCCTTACGAAGTTGTGCAATTCACCGACTCTCAGACTTCCCGAACTTATTATCTGCTCCGGGAAACATTAAATATGGATTATTACGACGATAACGGAACCACCACACCGGACGACGATGAAATCGGCTCTTTCGATTACGGTTGGGGATTGTTCGTTTTCAATCCTGCTGCCAGCAAACCGATTATCGTTACCGTTCCCCATCCAAATGACGATTATACCACACCGGTGATCGGTTATGAATGTTTCCGTCAATGGGATGCTATGTTTTTGATGATCAACGGAGCCGGACGGGAAGTAAAGTGGACTGAGCAGGGAACTTACAATAACAGCAAATCATTGAGCGATCCGACCCGAATTGAAGATCATGCTTACACTCAGGCTTATGAAAAAGCCTGCGATTATATTCGCTTGTTGTTTGGAACGAGGGAATTCTCGGCTCAAATTCACAGTTATGATTGGGACAGACATGAGAATCACGCCAATTGCCAGGTTTCCGGCGGGTATCAGGTTACGAATCCCAATCTGCCCATTCGTGATTTATCGGACTCACATAACGATCTGATCAATAATTCCAATTATCTGATCTTGCCGCAGAATACGATCGGCGTTCATCCCGATGTATTTTTTGACGATTATTATGCGGTTAAATATTCGCTTTATGAATATTATTTTATCGATGAAAACGGAACCACACTAAGTGTAAATAATTCCATCGATCTTCCCGGATATTCGGGAAACAGACAGATGATTTATACTCAGGATGGCTGGAATCAATTCGATGTTTTCGAGCCTTTTTTTCATATCGAAATGGATGAACTTCCCAACTGCTATGACCAAACAACCGCAAATTGGAATTGGTTTTACGGTTATGATAATTCCCAACAGGCTTTCAATTTCTCCGATCTTTTTACCAATGCTCTGGCTTATTATTTGCCCTGGATCGAAGCGATGACACAAACCCTGCAACATGCTCTTCCACCCAACGATAATCTGCTTCCAAACCCACCGGAGAATCTGGTTATCGAAAGTCAAAGCTCTACTTCGATCGTTTTAGCCTGGGATTTTACATCTTGTTACGATTTATATACTTACGCTATCGATTATGCCGATCATCCTCTCGCCGGAAATGAATATGCCACTCTCGACCGCGAGGATTTCTATCGTCTGGCTGATCCGCGACAAAGCACGGTCTCCATCGCTAATTTAGCTTTGAATACGGAATATTATTTCCGACTTCGTACCATCGATTATAGCGGAAACAGTTCTGATCCATCTCCGGAAATTTCCACGATCACCGCCCCCGCTTTCATCTCCGATTTTGTCGCCGTTGGCGAAGATAATCAGGCTCATCTTTTTTGGAATGCAGAGCAGCAGAACGGCAATTTGGGATTCAATGTTTATCTGGTGGATAACGGCTTGCAATATCTGGACGGCTGGCAAAATAATCCGGCTTTAGCCGGTTCGACGACGCCCAATCAGCTTTATGAATTTGCCTGCGATAATTTAGCCAATAACGTTATCTACACTTTTGCGCTAAGCTGCGTCAATCAGGCTGGCACGGAATATACTTTTACCGATCCGGCTCTCTGCCAGACCAATGATATTTTTTCTCTTTATGTGGAAAATCCAACCGGTTCCGTTCGCGATTCGATCGAGTTCGGCACCAATGCTTTCGCCACGGATAATTATGATGAACATTTCGATCTTCCCAAGGAATTCAATTTTTTGGAAGATTATGCTTACATCAGTTTTTATGAACCGGCTTGGGATTCCTCTCTCGTGGAATTGCAACGGGAAATCCATGGCGAATTTAATCACACCTACAGTTATGCATTCTGGGAAATCTATTTTATTTCCAACCAGATCGGAGAGGAATTGCACTTTTACATCGATCCGGAGTTTATAGGACTCAACGAAATTTTATATTTGGAAGATATGGTAACTCACGAGATTCTAAACCTTTCCCAGAATGATTTCTATTACACCGTAGATTCCGCAGAACCTCATCTGTTTTATCTTTACTGGGGACATTATGTTCCACATGCTTCCATAAATGTAGCTGGCTATCATATCTATCAAGCCGGAACTCAATTAGATATTAATTGGCTCACGAGTCCCTCCAATCTGGTGGTTTATAGCGATATTTATTTGTACAACAGTACCGATACGTTGCTGATCGCCGCCAATGTGCCAAACACCGTCAGCGAATTTAGTTGGCAGGTTCCCGATGGTATCACGATGCACAATGCCTGTATCAGGCTGGATATTCATGATCTGAGCGGACAAATACTGCCACAATACTCCGCCACAAAAATGGGAATCGTGCCAAGCAATTTCACGATTTCCGGTGAAGCCGGCTGGTCTTTGGTCAGTAATCCCTGGGTATCAGAAGATTTTACGACGATCAATAAAAATTCCTTGTGGGGAAATGAAGCGGAACTTTATACTTCCGTTTCCAACGACGAGTATAAAGCAACGGATATCTTTGAATTCGGGAAAGCTTACTGGCTGAATACACCGAACGATTTCGATATAACATATGCTCTCTCGGTAGAATCCGGCATTATTACCGTTCCACTTCATCCCGGCTGGAATCTGATTTCCAATCCGCATTTGTGTTCCTATAATCCGGGAAGCCTTCGTTTTTACTGTGGTTATTCCTTGAGAACTTATTCTTACGCCGTCAGCCACGGATACATTTCAGATGAAATCTACATTTATGACCAAGGTTTTCAGACGACCGATCAAATCCAACCCGGACAATCTTTCTATATTTTTTCTTACAGCACTACGGTTGATTCGATCGCTTTCTTTCCTTACATCAACATCTCAAATCCTGTCGCAGTGAATACGGACTGGCAAATTCAGATTACCGCATCTCAAACCGTAAGTGACGAACTAACATTGGGAACTGCAACTTCGGCAACCGCGGGTTTTGATTACAGGTTGGATCGCCCTCACCCACCTGCCAGACCGGATAAGGGAGGAATCAACCTCTTCATTTCCAAGCAGGAAAACAGTAATTTTCCTTACGAAAATCTCCGCAGTGAATATCAGAATTCCAACGGTACTTCCGCCGAAGGACTGCTTCTTTGGGCATTCCAGCTACAGACTTCCGATTTATCGGCGATAGATTTGGAATTCGACCTGACGGGACTTCCGGAGAATTGTTATGCTGATATTTCGTTGGATGGACATGATTGGCAGTATCTTGTAAA
>DAISYT010000270.1:0-3450 GCA_036825175.1 Candidatus Cloacimonadota bacterium | reverse complement strand
GCAACCACTAATTATTGATAATTCTCCGGTAACCTGTCCATGTCTTTATCGTGTCGTGAAAACCAATGATAATTGTGTAATCGTCAGTTGGGTAAGATTTAATAATTATGATAATTACGCTCTTTACGCTCAAAAAATCAGTAATACGGGACAAATGCTCTGGGCGCAAAATGGTGAATTAATTATGGAGTCAGGATATTATCCGGTTTTTCAGCTTGCAGCAAATAATATAGGTGGAACTTACATAATTTATTATAATTATAGCGCGAGTAATATTTATGGAATTAATCTCGATGCAAATACCAACAATCTCTGGTCTGCTAATCCCGATCCGTTGATTATAAACGGTTATGTCGAAAATGTTGTTTCCGATAATGCAGGGGGAGTAATCATTAATTATCATTGTCTAACGACAAATGAGAGCGTAAGAGTTGTAAGGATTAATTCCAACCATGATATATTATGGGATGTATTAATTGCGAATAATACACCATTTTATGACTTGGATTTAACTGTAATTGGTTCAGGTGATTATCTTGTCTGGTGGCGCTATCAAGGTAATGTGATAGGACAACGTATCGACATCGAAGGAAATACATATTGGGAAGAAAATGGCATTGTTATCAATGATCAAACCATTTATTCCGATGCGGAAGCGAACATCGTTGGTGATCAAGATAATTTTTACATGACATATACGATTGAAGCGCCGGCTCCCAGCACTGACAAGATTTTCAAAATTCAGAAATATGATCTGGATGCAAATGCTGTCTGGGAAAATGGGACAATTTTAAGCGCTTCATATTGTTATTATACCGATTTGATTGTCGATACAGATCAGAATTACTACATCACGTGGAAACAAGATTACACCATTTACTCTCAAAAAGTAGATACGGATGGCAACAAGCTCTGGGGTGATGAAGGAGTTGTTCTCGATTCATCAGCCGAATTTGAATGGACTCAGGGCGGATTGCAGATAAATGAATTAAATGGAAATCTATTTTACATGTGGCAACCGATCTATGATCATCATTCTTTTCTGCTTTATCAGGTTTTGGGTGCAAATGGAAATTTCTTACTTCCTGAAGACGGGATCGAAATTCAAAGCGGATTATATACCACTCCCAACGCAATATATAATTATCGTTTAATTGGAAATGATGAATCCGGTTATTGTTTGTGGGAAGACCTCAGATCGGGTCAATATAGGATTTTTGCTCAACGCACCTCACCGGAAGGTGTCGATTATTTTCCTGAATTCGGGATAACAATCACAGACACGGCTTTTCATGCTCAAACTGATTTTGTGGCAGTTGATTTGCCGGAAGGTGGAGTTGCTATCGCCTGGAGTGAAGTGAAGGAAAACGAAGAACTGAAAAGAGTGCGCTGGCAGATTTTGAGTCCTGATGGAACATTGCATAATCCCAATGGTATTGATATTACCAATAATGTTGTTTCCGATCAAACCGATCCGCAAATCGATGTTGTCGATGACGAGATTATCATTGCCTGGATGGAAGATGACAAGATCAAAGTTCAGAAACTGGTGAATTATTTTCCGGTTTGGGGAGATAATGGCTCACTCCTGGTCGAGAATGGCAATACGGAACACTTTTTGTTGGAAGGCAATTACATAAAGTTCGATTTTGGGGATGTTGATTATTTTCACCGTATCGATGAAAATGGAAATCTTGCCAGCGGCTGGGCAACACCGGGCGTGGAATTAACCTTGTCTAGTTATTCGATCAAAAATATGAATTACTACAATGATGACCTGGTTTTCTGCTGGCAGACAAATAATTCCGGTATAAAAAGTTACGGATTCCAGATTCTTAACTCGGAAGGAGAATATGCTTTTCTGGATAACGGTTTTGTTATTGCGGAAAATGTTACTTACTTCGATCATATTTTTCTGTTTGATGGTTGTATAAATCTTTTCCATGAGGATGAAACGGGAAGTTACTTTGTAATGGAACGTTATGACTTGGAGGGAAATGTTATCTGGGATGGGATTACAATTCCTGCTGACGATTTTTATTTTTACCAGGAAGCAGTTAAAATCGGTGATAATTTCTTGTTTGTGTGGTGTAACACATTCGACGGTATTTCACATTCCTTCATGATGCAGATGATCGATGCCGAAGGAAATCTGCTTCCTTCTCATGTTGTCCCGGACGATTTTAGACTTTATTCGGACAGAAGTGATTTCCAACTGGTTTCCACTACCGACAATGATGCTGCCATTTTATTTCAACGGGGATACGACGTTAGTTCTGATACCTCCTTTTTCCTGAATGGAATGGTTATGTATAACGTTAGCGCCAGTGATGTTCCAATAAATGAAAATGAAATTGTGAACACAGCCAAATGTCGGCTTTCCAACTATCCCAACCCGTTCAATCCCTCCACGACGATTTCATTTAACTTAACCGCCAAGAGCGCCAAGGACGCAAAAATAGAAATCTACAATTCCAAAGGGCAAAAGGTAAAAGTTTTGGAGTGCAGTAATTTCTTTGCTGCCAACACGAGGGAATCGTATTCCAATTGTTCCGTAACCTGGAATGGCGATAATGAGAATAACAATCCGGTCGCTTCTGGCATTTATTTGTATAAACTGGTTGCGGGAGAAAAAGAACTGGCAGCTAAAAAGATGTTGCTGCTGAAGTGATCGGATGTAAAGCCCCGATTTTTCTGTTATACTCAGCTCCTTTCAGGAGGTTGGAAGGTAAATGAATAAACTTCTCTTGATGATCAGTTTGCTTTGGGTTCAGCTTGCTGCTCAGAATGTTTCAGAAGTAATGATTCAGCCGGAAAACGGAATGACCGATTCACTGGAATTTCACCTGCAATTTCAGGAAGCATTCGAGCAGGTGCTCGAAGCGACGGATGATAACTTTGAAGAAGTGGTAAGCGATTCGGAACAGGTGCTTATCGATACGACTTTATATCAAAAAGTGCTCCTCGATTTTCCCGAAGCCGAATATGCTTTTTTCCGCAATCTCTCGAATAACAGCGGAGCAAAAACAGGATCGTCCATCAGTATTTTATATCGCGCCGATCGGCATCAGGATTACCCGGATACGGTTTATTATGCTCTCTACAATCGTCTGCTCCGGGAATTTCGGGCAATTCAAAAAGTTAAATTGGGTGGAAATTGGCAGATGACGCTCGATTACAACGGTTTTAAAATGTATCTGAAAGAAGACCCGTCTCTGAAAATTTACGTTAACCGTTCCGGAACAACCGGTGTGAAGATCGAGTTTAATCTGACCAAAAATTAATATTCGCCGAGATTACCATTTCATCGATCACCAGCGGATTTTGCCGATACCAACCAGACATTTCAATTGACAAATATTCACCTCCGAATTTAGGAAAAAGAAGAAAAAAGTAAAATGAGTTCTGCATAATAAGCAGAAAAATAGAGTGAAAAGAAATTTAACTAAG
>DAISYT010000269.1:0-3461 GCA_036825175.1 Candidatus Cloacimonadota bacterium | reverse complement strand
CTGTTGTTGCGGGTAACGCGGATCGACCTGAGCTTCTTCCTGTTTTGGGAAGAAGGCAACTTTCTTCAGACCGGCGGAAGTAATCTTCTTGATCGTCTTGGTGATATCATATTCCATACCGCGGGTATCCTGGATCAGGGGTAAAGATTCCTTCTTGCCCTGATAGAAGAAAGTGAGTCCCATATATACTTCGCGTACTTCAAATTTATCATTCTGGATAACCCGCATGGAAGCCGGGTAAATGCCATTTTCCTGAGCTTCTTTCTTCAAATCTTCTTCATCGGCGGGATCGATAAATTCAAAACGTAATTTGCCTTTGGAATAGGCTTTGTATTCCGACAACTTGTCCTGAATTAAACGGCGGGTATCGGCATATTCACCGGGAAGATTCTTGGAAAAATAAGCTTTGATAACCATTCGATCTTCCAGGTGACGCACGGCGTCGCGGCTGGATTTGGAAAGAGCATAAATGTGACCTCTGCTCAGGTCTAATCTGCCGAAAACGGAAATCGAAACCAGATTCAGGAAAATGATAATGGCGATAAAAATGATTGTATTTGTCCAAATTTTCTGTTTCATTTTAACCTCCTACTTCCATTTCCTGCTTTCCAAAATGGAGATGGAAAGCTTGATAAAAAGTGCGGTTCCGCTCAAAAAATAGATCAGGTTTCTCGTATCGATCACACCACGCGAAATGTTATCGAAATGGTAACCGGTGCTGATGTATTGGAAAAATTCGGTCAGGAACGAGGGGATGAAAAACAGTGAATATTGAATGATGAACAGGAAGAAAACGATGAAGAAACTGATGATAAAAGCAACGATTTGATTATTCGTGACAGTGGACGCAAAAAGTCCGATGGC
This sequence comes from Candidatus Cloacimonadota bacterium, assembly GCA_036825175.1. GTDB lineage: Bacteria > Cloacimonadota > Cloacimonadia > Cloacimonadales > TCS61 > B137-G9. The sequence continues at coordinate 2,597 of DAISYT010000269.1, read as the reverse complement.
ACTGTACAATGCTCCCAACAGAAGTAATCCGATGTAACCGCAGAAAATGGCGCCGAAGTCGATATTCGATCCCAGAATTATGATAGTAATCAGATGAAGAAGCGTGAATACCAGACCGATTCCGATCAATTCCAGCGATGCCCAGAATTTTCCCATGATAATTTGAGATTCACGGATAGGCAGCGTGGAAAGTGTTTCCAGCGTTCCTGAGCTGTTTTCACGGGAGATCAGGTTCATCGTAACTGCCGGAACGAAGAAAAGATAAACGATGGGAACAATGCCGAACAGGCTGCGCAGGTCGGCAGAGTTATTGATAAATAATGGGCTGGCAAAGAACCAACCGCTCAGCAGCAGGAAAATTACCAGCACGATATAGGCGGCGGGAGAATTGAAATAACCTTTCAATTCTTTTTTGGCTAAAATTGCTGTATAGTTCATTTTGTCCCTCCATTCGTAATGGTAAGATTGTGGAAGACATCTTCCAGGCTCACATTGATGCGGTGCATTTCCAGAAGAGTCCAATCTTGCTTTTTGATGTAATTGAAGATTTCAGCGCGGCGATCGGCAGCGGCATCGAATTCTAAAATGGCGGCGGTAAGATCGTCTTTGGTTTTGATGGAATCTATGCCGATATTAGTGAGTTCTGTTGCCATTTGCTGAATATCTTCCGGCGTGGCTGTAAGCTCCAGGCTGACCTTAGTTTTATTTTCCAGACTGGCTTCCAATTGCTCGGCTGTGCCGTCTGCCACTACTTTTCCTTTGTTCAGAATAACTATTCTATCGCAAACAGCCTGCACTTCCTGCAAAATATGGCTGCACAGGATGAGAGTTTTTTCCTTACCCAATTCCTTGATCAATTCACGAATTTCGATGATCTGATTGGGATCGAGACCGGATGTCGGCTCGTCCAAAATAAGTATTTGGGGATCGTGCAAAATAGCCTGAGCCAATCCTACACGTTGCTTATAACCTTTGGAAAGCGTACTGATAGGTTTGCTGATAATGCCGTGTAAACCACATTTGTCACTTACTTCTTTCAGACGCTGTTTAAAGTCTGCAATACCTCGCATATCACCGATAAATTTCAAATAGTCATAAACTGTCATGTCGGTGTAAAGCGGGTTGTGTTCAGGCAGGTAACCAATCATCTTTTTGATTTCAATCGGGTTGTCCAGTACGTTCAAATTCCCAACAAAAATATTACCGTCACTAGGACTTAAAAAGCCTGTGATCATTTTGATGGTAGTGGTTTTTCCGGCTCCGTTCGGACCCAAAAAACCCAGGATTTCGCCCTCATTGATCTCAAAATTGATATGATCAACTGCCCGGAGTGTTCCATAATCTTTTACCAGATCTTTAAGTTGGATCATATAATTTCTCCTTCTCTTTTTTTATAGATAACGTGATTCTTTTCCAAATGTAACAAAATTTTGTCAAGATTTTATGCCCTTCCGCAGAGTGTCCGCAAACTTCAGTGCTGAGAAAATAATTTACTCTGTTGGAAAGAATCGTGTATTCACAAAAAAAACAAAAAAAATGATTTAAAGAATTTCCAGAGGCTTTGCCGTGGTGATAGTTTATTTTTTGAAATTTGTTTATGAGTGGATAATTTTAAAATTGACGGTTATTTGCAGGTTTCATTTTTTGAAAACCGAGTAGTGTAACACCTTATGAAAAGTAATGAAACGGTTCATAAGGCAAAGAGAAAGAAAAATAAGTGATGAGAAGTGTTGGATTTTGGCTAAGTTGGAAATTCACTCAGGGGCATACTCTCCACACCACGACTAAATGGCGAAGCACTTGGTTGCTCAGTCAGACGGGGAGTGGATAAAATTTTAAATAGCCGACTTACTCACAATTTTCAGAGGTTATTTTTCTTAGGATCGTATAAAAGTTCATGTTTTGGGGAAGGAGATTTTCCCGGCAGGAATTATTTGTAAGGAAAATAATCAAATAACTGGAAATGAATGAGGTTCGTGTTACCGAACCGCCAAATATAAAAAAGGAGGAGATAATGAATCGTAAACATGTTGTAAATAAGCAAGATAGCATGCAAAATCCCCGATTCAAATATTCAATGTTAAATTATACAATTTTACATTTCCAATTCCTCCTGCTCTTACTCCCCTGACGGGGATAATAATTTCAATTACTTCCAATAAAAAAACAAAAACTCGAACAGGAGAAAATAAGAATGGAATATCCGTTTGAAATAATAGAGAAAAAATGGCAGAAAATCTGGAAAGAAAAGAAGATTTTCCACGCCGAGAATAATTCCACGAAACCCAAATATTATGTTTTGAACATGTTCCCTTACCCTTCGGGAGCGTTGCACATGGGACATGTTTCCAACTATGCTATCGGCGATGCAGTCGCTCGTTATAAGATGGCTCAGGGTTACAACGTCATGCAGCCGATGGGCTATGATTCTTTCGGTATGCCGGCAGAAAATTTCGCTATAAAACATAATTCACATCCGCGCATTACCACGGAAAGTAACATCGACATCATGCGCAAACAATTCGATCTGATTGGCTTTGGCCTGGATTGGGATCGGGAAGTTTCCACCTGCCGTCCCGAATACTACAAATGGGGAC
>DAISYT010000268.1:0-3496 GCA_036825175.1 Candidatus Cloacimonadota bacterium | reverse complement strand
TGGTTTTCTTCGTGATCGTCACATCCGCATAATCTTTATCCCAACCGGTGATCCTGATCGTACCGTTAACGTTATCCAAAATCAGTTTGGATGTATCCGACACATTAAAAGTTTTATTAATTACTGCGGTTTTGGAAATTCCATATAATAGCACTGCGAGTGACAAAATAGCTAACAAAACAACTAACTTCCTCATTCTAACCTCCAAAAAAATTCACTTATGCCTATCTAACTGCATTTGGTGTGCCAATCGATTTTAGAGATTTTAACTTATTTATATATAAGAAGTTACCATATGGAATGTAAAATCCGGAAATTATGCAAATGATAAATCCGTTCTCAATGATTTATCAAAATTATAAGAAAATTATCAGCAGATGAAATTGATCTGAGCCGGAAGAAGTTCGATGATAAAATCCTGAGGATTTTGCAGGGTGGGAAGCTCTCCGTCGAAATAGATCGGCAGGACTTTATCGCATTTTATTTGCACGCTTTTACTTTGATGAACCGTCACTTGCGGATATTTCAGATGCTTTCCCTTAATGGCTTGCGGTAAAAGCTGAATAATTTCAAATCTGGAAAGAGCTTCGATAAAACAAATGTCCAACAATCCGTCATTAACTCTGGCTTCGGGAGTCAGATAAAATCCGCCGCCGGTGGAAAAACCATTCCCAACGGAACAAAGCAAGAACGGTTGATTCAGAACGCAATTATCCAAGATAAATTCGGCACGGTATTTTTTCAGCGTCAGCAAAGCCTGGATAACCGCGGCAAGATAACGGGGAAGACCATTTAAATATTTGATCTGTCGAGAGATACGTGCCACCTTGGCGTCGAAACCCAAGCCAAGTGAATTGATGAAATACCATGATTCTATTTTGCCGATATCGATGAGTTGCGTTTTCCCTTTTTGCAGGATTTCGATCGCTTTTTCGATGTTGCCGGGCAGCTGAAAATTCAAGGCAAAATCATTACCGCCGCCTTCCGGAATCAATCCCAAAGTAATCTCTGCCTGTTTTCCGGATTGCATGATGCCGTTCACTGTTTCATTTAAAGTACCATCCCCACCCACGACCACAAATTTTCGGAAACCTTTTTGGATGGCGATTTTCACTAACTCGGTGGCATGAAGCGGAGCCTGGGTCAATTCGATTTCATAATCGAATTTACGCTGATTCAGAGTGTGGATCAGATGATTGATCCGGCGTCCGGTTTTGCCGCGACCGGCATTCGGATTAGCGATGATAAACCATTTTGTATTCATTCAATTACCTTTTATCTAAAATTTTATATATCTTTTCCGGCAGATTTTCGGAACGCTCTTTTCATCGGAAAATTATTTCTTTTCTTTCCGGATTCCAGTTTCTTTAGAATAAAAACGAATTCCCCTTTCGGCAGATCGGCAGTCTGAATATCCAGTTCTTCCAGATTCCCCCAGAAAAATTGTTCTTCCGGTTGCGTGAGTTTGTAAGCGATTATCGCCTGCCGCTGGTCTCCCGCCACCTTTCTGAAATCCCGCAAAAGCTGCTTTAAACGGTAAGGCGCTTCCAAAAAAATCACATTCAGATGAGTCGGTACTTTTTTGATCGCTTCCTGACGCTTTTCCGCATTCGGAGGCAAAAAACCATAATACAAAAAACTCTCGGTCGCCAAACCGCTGCCCATCAAAGCGGTCATCATGGAAGAAACACCGGGAACCGGCACGACCTGAATGCCGTTTTGATGACACTGCCAAACCAGCGTATTGCCAGGATCGGCAAAGAGCGGAGTTCCCGCATCGCTGATCAGAGCCGCAGATTCACCATTTATCAGTAAACGATCCAACAACACTTTGCTCTGTTCTTTTTCATTGTGTTCATTCAAAAGTTCCAACGGTTTATGGATTTTGTACGCATTCAAAACACGGCTGCCGGGTTTATATTCTTCGCAAATGACGAAATCGACTTCCTGCAGCACTTGCAGCGCCCGCAAAGTAATATCGTCTTTATTACCGATCGGCGTGGCTACCACATACAGTTTATTTTTGGAAGGCATGGCTACTCCTGCTTTTTCATTACATAGACGATTTCGCCTTTGTAATTATTTTTAAAATAAAAAATCACACCGATGATGATCAGAACCACCGTGACGATCAAACCGATCAGACTGAGTTTGAGGCTGAGAGCATAAACGGGTGGAACGAATTTCAATTCGATCTCATGTTCACCGGCAGGAACGATAAGACCTCGTAAAATATAATTGGTTGGATAAATTTCGGTTTCTTTGCCATCCACAAAGGCTTTCCAGCCAGCCGGATAATAAATTTCGCTGATCGTCAGGAAGGCGGTAGAATCGGTATTCGCCTGAAATTTCAGATATTGCAGATCGAATTTTTCCAGACGCACAGATTCTTGGGTAGGAATAGATATCGATGGGATTTCCTGCTCGACGATCGCTGTTTCCGCCGGATTGAATTCCGGCTGATTCAGTCGTTTCCAAATGTTTTCCTTTTTATCGATCAGTTCCACATTTTTCACAAACCAGGCACGCGGCAGATAGGTTTTATTTTTGAAAATCGTCTGCTTCTGTTTGCGGTCGAAAAAGGCATATTCCAGATTATCCAAAGGCAGATTATCCTGGAAAATTATATATTTGGCATTCAGCATATTCACAATATTCCAATTGATCGGAATCTTATTTTGGAATTCGTGGAACAGGCAATTATCCATGATTTCCTGATAACGTTTCAGTTTGGCGCCGTGATATCCACCGATGGTTTGATTGTAATATCCCCATTGATTTTTGCCGAAACCGGAACCCAACGGATACACGCGGAAAGTTTCCGCATCCTTTTCTAAAAATTCATCGGCTTCGGTTTTTTCATAGTTTTTATCGAGGTATTTCTGCGGAACCACCTCCTGCAAAAAGCGGCTGTCGATATGGATCAGATCGAACACAACCAAAATCATGATGATGATCAGGAACGGATATTTTCCCACCTTCTTTGCTCCGAATAACAGACATAATCCCATCGCTACCAGAAGCAGAATTCCCGAGGTAATGCCGTCGTTCAGAGCTTTATCAAACCGAATCGTTCTGAGCTGCTGGATTTGTTGCGAAGAGTATTTGCTGCTTTCGCCTTCTTTTACAAAGCTCGAATCGTGCAGGGAATTGATCACCAGGAAGAAGATCAGAATAACGGCGATTGTGACGAAGAATACTTTCTGTAAGTTCTTATAAAATTGCGTTTTATTCTCTTGGCGTTTTTCGATAATTGTCTTTAATCCGTAACCAGCCAGAACGACCGTGGCAAATTGCAGAAGCACGAGAATCATGGAAGGAACGCGGAATTTATTGAAGCCGGGCAAAAAGCGCAGAAGCAAATTGGAAAGCAAAGCAAAATGCTTTCCGAAAGATAAAAACAGAGAAACTAGCGAAACCGTTCCCAATATTTTTACCAGCCTGGAATGATTGGTAAAGACGGCAACCAATGCCAGGAAAAAGATGATAACTCCCA
>DAISYT010000267.1:0-3502 GCA_036825175.1 Candidatus Cloacimonadota bacterium | reverse complement strand
TTTTGATGATCTACACAGCCGTTTTTCTGGCGTGTGTCTATCGCCTTCGTCTGCTGGAAAACGGTGCTTTCTATCTATTTAGTTTGATCGGTTTGATCTGGCTTACGGACAGCGCAGCTTATTTTGCCGGAAGATATGCCGGCAGGCATCGCGGGATTTTCCCCGTAAGTCCCAACAAATCTTTGGAAGGCTTTTTGGCAGGAATTTTCATGAGCTATTTTGCCGCTTTCATTTTTGGATATTTCGGGCATTATTCTGTGTGGCAGAGTCTTGCTCTGGGCACTTCCACCGGTATTTTCGGTCAATTTGGCGATTTGTTTGAATCCATGTTGAAACGCGATGTCGGCATCAAAGACAGCTCCGGTTTTCTACCCGGTCATGGCGGCTTTCTGGATAGATTCGACAGTTTTCTGGTGGCTGCTCCCACCTTTTATCTGTTCCTGATCCTGATAAAATAGGCAGAGTTCATGAACGATCCAATGTGCAAATCTGCCTCCGGTAACGACACAAAAATCATTCTGGTCACAGGTGGTGCCGGTTTCATCGGTTCCAATTTTATCCGTTATATTCTTTCGCATTATCAGGATTGCAAAGTCATCAATTTCGATAAACTTACCTACGCAGGCAATCTGTATAATCTCGCTGAAGCCAACAAGAATCCGCATTACGTTTTTGTGAAAGGCGATGTTTTTGTTTCCCGCGATGTGAAAAACGTCTTCGAGCAATTTAACCCGGATTATGTGGTGCACTTTGCTGCCGAATCGCATGTGGATCGCAGTATTATCAATCCCGACGTGTTTTTGCAGACCAACATCATGGGAACGCAAAATGTCCTAAAATTTGCGCGGGAATATCAGATCAAGAAATTCGTCCAGATTTCCACCGATGAAGTTTACGGTTCTATCGAAGCAGGAAAACAAGCTTCGGAAGAGGACGGAATGAATCCCAATAATCCTTACGCTGCCAGCAAAGCCGCCGCTGATTTATTGACCCGTGTGGCGCATCAAACGTATGGTTTGAACGTGAATATCGTGCGTTCCTGCAATAATTTCGGACCACATCAGTTTCCCGAAAAATTGATTCCGCTGCTGCTAAATAATTTACAGGAAGATAATGATCTGCCCATTTACGGTCAGGGAAAAAATATTCGGGAATGGATGTTTGTTGAAGATAACTGCTGCGCCATCGATTTGGTGTTGAACCACGGTAAATCGGGAGAAATTTATAATGTTGGAAGTGGAAATTGTTGGGAAAATATCGAGATTGCCACATTTCTACTGGCGCAATTTCCCCAGACAAAAGCAAACATAAAATTTGTAACAGACAGACCGGGGCATGATTTCCGTTACTCAATGAATTCTGATAAAATCAGGCGGGAATTGGGCTGGCAGCCACAGAGCGATCTGAAAAGCGGTCTATTGCAAACGATAAACTGGTATCAAAATCAACTGGATTGGATCGAGAAAATCCGCTCTGGCGAATATATGAAATATTATGATCAAAATTATTCACATCGAATGACGGAGACAGTCTGACATGCAAAAAATCTTATTTTTCTTTCTTGGTTTCTTGCTCCTTTTGGGTTGCAGCCTGAATAAAACCCAATCGGAATTTGTGATTGATGAACTGGAGCCGCTCCAGCCGGTTTCTGCCGATTCACTTTCCGAAGTACTTAACGAAAAAAATGCTGAAATAGATTCACTGTATTTGCAGTTGGAAATTTACGCCAATTTGATCGATTCTTTGGAAGCCGAGTTGGAAATTTCCAACGGACGTATCGCCATTAATCAGAATTTCCAGATTCCCGACAGCATGGAATTTGCCGGACGCAGGTTCGATCTGACCAATGAAAGACTTTACAGCAAGATCGAAACAATCTTCCAGCAGGAAATCAAGAATGCTCACAAATTTATTCCCCGCAGCGGGAAATATTTTGCCATTTTCGACTCGGTTTTCACTCAATATAATATTCCACTCGATGTGAAATATCTGGCGATCGCCGAGAGTCAGCTCAGTCCGATGGCTACTTCTCCGGCTGGAGCCGCAGGCATTTGGCAATTTATGCCGACTACTGCCAAAGGTTTCAAAATGCGCATCGATTCGTTTGTGGACGAAAGACGCGATGTGTTTGCTTCCACAGTTGCTGCTGCCAAATATCTGGAAAACAGTTACAATTACCTTTCGGCGCGTGGTGTAAACGATTGGCTTCTCACCATATGCGCTTACAATGCCGGTGCCGGCAGTGTAGCTAAAGTGATTAAAGAACAACAGGTTGACGACTTCTTCGATGTGCTGCTGAAAGCGGATGAAACACAACAATATGTTTGGCGGGCGGCTGCCATAAAATTGGTCTTTGAAAATGAAGAAGCTCTATTCGGAAATAAATTGGAGCGACAAAAGCCGTTATTGGAATACACCAGAATTGCTCATGTCAGCCTGAAAGGGCATTATAAAATCGATGACTGGGCAAAGGCGCAGGGAACTTCCATCGGACGCATATTGGAATTGAATCCCTGGATCAAAATCTATAAAAGAGCTATTTCCAACTATTCAGCCGTGAATAATGTTGTTCTACCACCGGGAGAATACGGCATTCTTATTCCGAATGATCGTATGCCCGACGCAGCAGCTCTGGCATCTCTGGAAAAACAATTCCAACAGGAAAATGCCGGATTTTTCACACATCATGTTGTGAAGAAAGGTGATACGCTTTACGATATTGCCAAAAAATATAAAACTTCGGTCAACAATATAAAAACTTTGAACAATCTAAAATCCAATACGATCTATCCCGGACAAAAACTGCAACTTTATGGCGATAATAAGGCTAAAGTACAGGGTTCCAGAACTTATGTGGTGAAATCGGGCGATACGGTGGGAGGCATTGCCCAGAATCTGGGAATTACCAGCAAATGGTTGATTACCAACAATAATCTGAAGAATAACAACGGTATCGTTATCATCAAACCCGGGCAAAAGTTATACTACTAAAAAAAATGGAATACGAAATCAGACAGATGCTTGAAACCGACATTCCGGCTGTGATGAAAATTGAAAAAGAGATTTATGCCACTCCCTGGTGTGAAGAGATGTTCCGGCAGGAAATTGTTACTGGATTTGCTTTCGTTCTGATCGAAAAAACGCAAAATATGATTGCCGGTTATATCTGTGGTTTGCTGCTGGTGGATGAATTCAATATCACCAACATTTCTGTAAGTAAAACATTCCAAAAAAACGGGTTAGGTGATTTTTTGCTGAAGTTTATCGTGGAAAGATTATTCAGCCATCATTGTTATCATTTTTTTTTGGAAGTGAGAGAGTCAAACCTTCCCGCCCAAAAGCTTTATGCAAGGAATGGCTTCAAAGTGGTAGGAAAAAGAAAAAAATATTATAACCTTCCGTCCGAAGATGCGTTAATCATGCAACTGGATTTTAAAAATAGTGAAGAGGACGAGGATTACGAAGGTGAATACGAATAGGTTAGAAAAATGAAGAAAGGTAT
>DAISYT010000266.1:0-3507 GCA_036825175.1 Candidatus Cloacimonadota bacterium | reverse complement strand
CCGTGGGGGTGTGTACCCATCATTCTGAGGAACTCTCTCAATCGCTTTGACGAAGAATGGACGATCGATTTAGCAAGCATGAAATATAGTTACGTTTACATTCTTTCTGATATTCATAACCAAAAACTTTATATTGGTGTTACTTCAAATCTTCTAAAACGGATTAATGAACATCGAAATCATCTAATACCAGGATATACAAGTAAATATAATGTTACAAAATTAGTTTATTACGAAGATTTCTTAGATATAAAGACTGCCATAAAAAGAGAAAAGAATTTAAAAGGAAAATTAAGACAAAAGAAAATTAAATTAATTGAAGCCATGAATCCGAATAGGCTTGATTTATATAATCTCTTATTAGAGCAGAAAGATATGAGTACTTTTATAAATAACAGAAATCAATATCTTAACTATGTTAAGAAACGAATATTTAGAATCAACTAAGAATTCATGTTGCGTCAAAATAGCAAGACGAATACCTCAACATGACGGCTTATGTTTTCTTGTCATTCTGAGAAACCCCTTCAATCGCATTGACGAAGAATACAAATACTAAAACCAAACCCATAAAAAGGAGGTACCCCTATGTCCGATATATCGATGACCAACACCAAAAAGGAAATTCTCGATGCCTATGAAAAGGCACTGAAGAAAGTTTCCGATCTGGAAAACAAACTTCTAAATCCCGAGAAGAAAATCGAGGAAAAGAAGGTACAAACTTTAGCAGTCCAGGCTCAGAAAATCGTCGATGACGATCTGGATAAAACCTTTTCCAACCTGAAATCTCATTTGGATACGGTTTTGAATGAAGTGCTTGGAAAGATCGATGAGCAGGTGAGAAAATATCGTTCCATGGAAGAGGTCATTTCCTACAAAGAAAAAGAATTGAAAGAAATCTATGAAATCGAAAAAACTTCTTCCACTTTGGCAGCACTGATCGAAGCTCAAAATGATAAACAAACCAAATTTGAAACCGACATGGCTGAACGCAGGAAAACTTTGGAATTGGAACTGGCAACTTTGAAATCCACAATCGAAAAAGAAAAAACAGATTATGATGCCGAAACAAAAAATCAAAAGTTGCTGGATAAACAAAATCGGGAACGCGAAACCGAAGAATTCCAATATGATTTCAAACGTAAGAAGATGTTGGCGGAAAATGAATTACAGGATGAATTGAATTCCAAAAAACGAGAATTTGAAACAAATATAGAGCAACGTCAAAAAGAATTGGAAATTCGGGAAAGCGCCGTAAAAGCTTCCGAAACAGAGTTGAAAGAACTGCGTGAAAAAGTAACTTCATTCGATGCAACTTTGACAAAAGCTGTGGAAACTGCCAAAACAGATACTACGGAAAAAGTGAAACTCAATTTGAAACATGAGTTGGAATTAACGGAAAAGCAGTTTAGCGGTGAAAAAGAAGTTTTACTTACCAAAATTGCTGCTTTGGAACAGAAAGTTAAGGAACAAGCTGAGATGATTTCTTCGCTTTCCAATAAGCTGGAATCATCTTATGAAAAAGTACAAAATGTGGCTGTGAAAGCAATCGAGGGCGCTTCCAAATCCAATTATCAGGGAATGAAGGAAGTTATCAGCGATCGGAAAGAAGAAAAATAAATTTTTTCGTTATTGCGAGTCATTCCTCTGCAAATCCCCTCTTGAGAGGGGTAACGGCTTTAGCCGTAGGGGTGTGTACTCGTCATTCTGAGGAATTCTTTCTATCGCTTTGACGAAGAATACTTATCCAAGAAAATGAATATTCTGGAAATCTTTGGGATGTCAGTTTCAACCTTGAAAAGGCTTAGTGACAGTAGTTTCCCGATAGAAGCCATTTTCAAGGATATCGTCACTGCGAGGCAATCTTGTTTTTTTCTATATCTTCCTTAAAGGAGATGGATAATTCAATGCAACATGATATTTCCATTATGCAGCAAATATCATGAATAATAGAAATATATCATGGACTTTATAGAATTTAAGAACTTTTTCTTTAAACTTGGTTGCTTCAGTATCAATCAGATTTACGCCTGGCAGTTAGAGTTTGATCGAAACAATCTGACTCGCTGGCTCAAAAAGGGCTATCTTATTCATCTTAGACAGGGATATTATACTTTTCCTGAATATCAAAAAAATGTCGATTACCTTTATTATTTTGCCAACAAAATTTATAAGCCCTCCTATATCAGCTTGCAAACAGCTTTGTCTTTTTATGGCATTATCCCGGAAAGTGTCGTCAATATTACCAGTGTTACCACCCTCAAGACGGCAGCATTTCAAAATGATTTCAGTAATTACGCTTATAAATCTATTAAGGCGAATCATTATTTTGGTTTTACTGCGCGGCAAATTGTTGATGAAAAAACTGTGCTGCTGGCAACTCCGGAGAAAGCTATCGTCGATTTTTTGTATTTCTATCCTTTTTATCGAACTGAACAAGATTTTCTTGATTTGAGATTCGATGAAGACTTTATGTCTCAAGAGTTGCAGCACGATGCCATCAAAGAGATTTGCGATAGCTTCCAGAGTAAAGCATTGGATAATCGTCTTAAAATACTCTTAAAGGTACATCATTTATGATCCAAATTGATTCGATTAAAAAATTTTTTCCAAACATCATACAAAACAACTCACTCTTTTATAAATTCATGATCAAAGAATATATTCAGCTGTTGATACTGGATTTTCTTTCCACCAGCCCTTATCTTCGTAAATTATGTTTTATCGGTGGAACGCATTTACGTCTTATTATGGGAATAGATCGTTTTTCGGAAGATATTGATTTTGATTGTAAAGAATTAACCTTGGATGAATTTAACCGAATGACCGAAGAAATAAAAAACTATCTACAGCATAACGGCTTTCGGGTTGAAGCAAAAGAACAGGAAAGCAATAAGTTACAGGCATTTCGTCGCAGTCTGTATTTTCCCGAGTTACTGTTTGAATTGGGATTATCTGCTCATCGGGAAGAGAGATTTCTGATCAAAATCGAAGCACAGGATCAGAAGATAGATTATCGATCGAATTTTGTATTTGTAAAGGGTTGCGGATTGTTCTTTCCTTTTCCGGTGCCTTCCAAAAGCGTGATGTGTGCCATGAAAATTGCTGCTATGCTGAATCGGCAAAAGGGGCGCGATTTTTATGATACAATGTTTTTGTTATCATTCACTCAACCGGATTATTCATTTCTGAAAGCTATATGTGGGATCGGTGATCTTGCTCAATTGAAAACAAAGACAAAAGAAGTGTTGGCGAAAATTGATTTAAACAGTAAAAGAAAAGATTTTGAGCACCTTCTGTTTAGTCAAAATAACAGCAGAAAGTTAATTCATTTCGAGCAGTTTATAGACGAGTTATAAAGGAGCTTTTTCCCCCTTTGTCATTACGAGGAGCCGGTGACGAAGTAATCCAAAAATGTAAAACAGATTGCTTCACTCCACGATTAACCGGGGATTCGCAATGGCTATTATTTATGTTTCGTCAAAATAGCAAGACGAATACCTCAAC
>DAISYT010000265.1:0-3507 GCA_036825175.1 Candidatus Cloacimonadota bacterium | reverse complement strand
GCCGATAGTCAGTCCTTTCCGTTTCCACTCTTACTTTCCAATTTCGACACGAATAACGGCTTATCTTCCAACACCATAAATGACATCCAACTTAATGAGGATTATTTGTTTCTGGCTACGGAAAGCGGCTGCGATTATGTGAATCTCGATTCTATTTTTGTCACTTCTGCCTGGCATAATCTGAACGCCAATAACTCATCACTTCCCAGCGATATTGCTACTTCTATTTCCTTGCAAAATAGTAATCTAATCATCGGTACTGATAACGGAATTCTGCATATTCCGAACTTTCCCAACCTGGATACGGCTTCCGTGATCGATGCCGGACAATCCGTTTTCCCGGTTTATATCGATTCACAGGAAAATATCTGGTATAGTTACGGAGATTGGGATTTCGACGTCCTCATTCTGAACGATGATCAGGATACAGCCCTGACCAAAATTGAACCGAATGGCGCCGTACAAACCTGGGAAGTGGACGAAGCAGGTCTTTCTACCAACAAAATCATGGGCTTTACTGAAATAAACGGGAATTTGTGTTTGTATTCCTGGGGTGAGGGAATATTTGTTTTGGAAGCTAATTTAATCACCCAGATCAAAAAGAACTCGATTATGACCAACCTGGTTTCCGATCTGCAATTCGATAACGATAACAAACTTTGGGTGGCAAACGGCTATCTGGGGCTGGAACAGACCGGCAAAGGTGCGAAAGGTGTTTGCAGTTTCGATGGAGAAGTCTGGCAGGAATTTAATCAGGAAAAATATCCTTCTCTTAAAAACAACAATATTATCGATATTGCTGTCGATGAGATGAACCGAAAATGGTTTTGCTGTTGGCAATATCTGCAACCAGGAACGGGTGGGATTTCTGTTCTAAACGATTCCGAAGAAGACTGGCAGCTTCTCAGTGGTTATCCGTCGAATTATCCGTCGCATCTGTTTTTAGATGATAACGGTCAAATGTGGGTCTCTGCCTTCGGTTATAATTATGTACTCGATATTTATCCCGAAATTGCCCCCCAGCCTTCCGGTTCTTTTCTTTCGGCTTATGATGATGATAATCTGGGATTGATCAGTTTTGTTGACGACGAACAATCTTTCTTCGGTTCATACAACCATGGTTTGGAATATTGGGAGGATAGCAGCATTCCCACCACTAACGGTTCTGCCTGGGAAGAAGCGCCTTCTTCCGAATTAACCAGCGGTTCCATTTTGGATATCAAACAGAGAATAACGGATAACGGCAAAGAAACCTGGATCGCTTCCACGAACGGCTTATTTATGTTCGATGGCGAGAATTGGTATCTGTACGGATCTTATTACAAAATGAGTGTTTGGGATAATAACGAATGGTTTTACAGCGTGTCCAATCCAGATCCGAAGTACTGGTATTACGAAGGTCAGGAAAGGCTTTACGGCTCGAATGCAACTTATCCGACCTGCCTTTTCATCGATCCTTTTAACTGCCTCTGGATCGGAACAGCAGAATACGGGATCACCGTTTTTGATAAAGAAGCCGATACCTTCAGCAACATCACCACCGAAAATTCTTCTCTGATCTCGAATCAGATCACGGCATTTGAATACGATCCCCATTCAGGAACCTTATATATCGGAACAATTGATGGCATTTCTACTGTGGAAATCGGTATTTCCAAAGAATATAATACTCAGAAAAAACTGAATAAAGTTGCAGCTTTCCCCAATCCGTTCCATCCGGAAAATGGCGAGACTTTATACATCGAAAATCAGGATAGCTTCACGATGCCGGCGGGTGATACAACCTGTCTCATCTATGACCTTTCGGGAGATTTGATCGTTAAACTGGATAAAAATATTTATGAACAATTTAGTTGGGATGGCACTAACAAAGCCGGTAAAAAGTGCAGTTCCGGCATGTATTATTACATCGTTTCCGCACCTCAAGGTCAGGTTGCCAAAGGTAAAATTCTGCTGATCAGATAGCTGAGATGAAGAAATTACTTTTAATCAGCGCATACGATTCCGACTTCGTAAAAACCGATGTCGAGATTTTGAGAAAACACTTTTCTCTGGATAAGCTGATTCGGAAAAAACGGCAGAAAAATCTCTTAGATTTTTTGGTTTTGGCGCTCCTCATTTATTGGAAGGCTGGCAAGACCGATCTGATTTACTGCTGGTTTGCCGATAGCACTGCTTTTTTAGCCGTGAAAGCTGCCAAATTGTTTCATAAAAAAATCTGCGTAAATGTGGGCGGATACGAAGTCGCCAACGAAGAAAATTACGGCGGTATGAAAAGTCGTTCTGCCGGCAGGATCAAATATGTTCTGAATAACGCCGATCAGATCATCACCGTTTCCGGCTTTAGTGCAGAGGAAATCATCAAATTGGGCGTTCAGCCGGAAGTCGTCTCGCTGGGTATTATTCCCGAACAGCGCCGCTTTCCCAAACAGAAAATTATCTTAACGGTCGGCTCTGCCATCGACGAAATTTATCGAATTAAAGGATTGGATTTATTTGCCGAAGCTACCGGATATTTCCCCAAATACCAAAGTATGATCATCGGTAAATTTGAAGAAAAGATAAAAAATAAACTGCTGGAGATCAATCCAGATCTGATTTTCTGCGGACAGATTACCCACGAAGCAGTTATCAAAAATATGCAGAAAGCGGAAGTTTACTGTCAGTTTTCCAAGCGGGAATCCTTTGGCTATGCGCTTTTGGAAGCGATGAATGGCGGTTGTAAAACCGTGATAAGTGATGCCGGAGCTTTGCCGGAAATCGGTGGGAAAGGTGCGGTGATCGTAAAAGAATATACTGCGGAAGCTTGTGCAGAAGGTATTCGACAAGCTCTGGAAAATCCACAGCCGGATCAGCGAAATTGGATACAGAAAAATTATTCTGTACAGCGTCGGGAAAATGCTCTGACCGCTATTTTGGATAGTTTGGAATGAATTTACAAATCGGTATTTTAGATTCCACTTTCGGTTGGGAAATCGTTTTGCGGCAAATTGGCGTAAGTTTCCAGCAGGTGCACCCGGAAACTTCTCTTGCTGATTTTGCCTGTCTGATCGTCAATCAGGCTGTATCGGAAGATGCTAAACAAAGAATTACCGATTATCTCAATGAAGGCGGCGTGCTGATCACGAACACAGCAGCTTGCCTGAATTTATTTTCTGCTCACAGTAAGAAAATCAAAATTAAATATGTGCAGTCACAGCCGGATTCACTTTTTGCCGAAATCGGCTTGATCGATTTTTATCATAATTTTAAAATTCTGAAAGATTGTGAGTTTTCTTTCCTGGATAGCAGTTTATTCCTTCAAACCAAAAAGCAGGGCAAGGGAAGGGTGATCAATCTGCCCTTCGATTTGGATGAACTGGTTTTGAACCGCGATTCGCTGCGTAAAAAATTTCCTGCCTTCAGGAAAGAATTGCCTTCCGAAATCGTGGCGAAAGTCTCCAAAGGCAAAATCAGAAAGCTGATCGAGACCGTTTTGAAATTTGCTTTTGAAGAGCGCCGGTTACC
>DAISYT010000264.1:0-3510 GCA_036825175.1 Candidatus Cloacimonadota bacterium | reverse complement strand
GTTCAGATCGAGCAGAATAATCGCCGGTAATTCGGCAGATTGATCCTGCAAATAAGCCAGCGCATCTTCCCCATTACTTTTAAAGATAACTTCGTTAAAAATTGCATTATCACTGAGAGCACGTTTCACCGTTAATGCATCAACATAATCATCTTCGATCACTAAAATCGGTCTGTTTTTGTTCATACAAACTCCGGGATTATCTATGTTTTTTTGTTTCTGTTTTGGGAAGAGTGAAGAAGAAGGTCGTTCCTTTACCCATTTCCGAAGAAATCCAGATTCTTCCGCCGTACATTTCGATGATTTTTTTCACAATCGTCAGCCCGATGCCGGTACTATCGTTAGTATCACGGGATTGCAGCATTTGGAAAATTTTAAAGACTTTTTCGTAATCTTTTTCAGCGATACCGGGTCCGTTATCCGCAACGGAAAATTGCCAGAAATCACCGGCTTCCGTGCAGCCGATCTCCACGAGACCTTCCGCTTTATCGATGTATTTGATGGCATTACTGAACAAATTCTGAAAAACCTGTTCGATCCTGGTTCGTTCCAAATACACTTTGGGTAGCCGATTCAGAACCTTAAATTTAATGCGGGCAGGTGGAGCTATCAGATCGATAATAGCCGGTACACTAACCGCCAGATCGATATCGATATGTTCTTCCGAAATGCGCCCGATGCGGGAATATTCCAACACTCCGTCGATGAGCTGATCCATTCTTTTCACGCGGGACATCAGTAGCTGCAACTGTTCTTTGCCGCTTTCATCGAATTTATCTCCGTAATCGGCAATAAACCAGCCGGCTAACGAATTGATACCGCGCAGCGGAGCCTTCAGATCGTGAGAAATGATGTATGCAAAATCCTTTAATTCCGTATTGATGCTTTCCAGTTTATCCATGGTTTTTTGCAAAACCAGCTCGTGTTTGTGAGAAAGCATATACAGCATTTGAAAATTACGGGTGGATTTAATCTTCAGATAATTCGCCAAAAAAGAAACATAAAACGAAAATAACGTAGTCGCCGTGATCACTTTCCAGCTTTCGGCATAATCATGCAAAATCAGGCTGTAGCCAACCGTTCCCAAAATAATGAGCATAGAAAGAAAATACCAGGTAAATGACAGGAAGAAAACACCGCAGCCGATAATGATCAGCATGATATAAATAATGTAGATCAGATCGTCCGTGAATTTTATATATTGAATGCTGTTGAGCAGGACGACGGTGACGATGATGGTCGCCAGAAAATGACTATATTTGGGATTGATTTTCAGAGTCATTATCAGGTTCATGATGGCAAAAAGAATCAGGAACGACATGATAGTCTGTAGTGTGGTAAGAGTATTGGTTTTATAAAATACGAGATGAGCTAGGCTGAAAATAAAGAAGAGTAAAGCCAGAGCAAACGAAAGTGCTTTTACATGGGAATAAAAAATTTCATCGATGCGCTGATTCAGTTCCCGCGGTTCTACAGTGATTAACTTCTTTTTCTCAGGCGCTCGCTCGACTGCTAAATTCATTTATTTTCACTCCTCAATGACACAACAAGATAAAGGAAATCCTGAGATTTGGCTATTCCCATGGAAAATCGCGGGTCTTTCGCCAAATCGAATTTTACCATATTTTCACCACTCTCTCTTCGGCATCCCACCTGAATCAGGCGAGAAACCTGGGAGATCCCGACGCCAAACGCCGAGGAATTATCTCAATTAACTGCTAAATTGGCTAAATTTTCAGCCCGGATTTGTAAATACTTTTTTTTATTTTTATGGGAAATGTGGGCAGATAGTAAAATGGGCAGCCCGAAAAGCTGCCCAAAATTGGTTTATTCTTCCGGTTTCATTTGGGGAAAGAGAATTACTTCTTTAATGGAAGTATTAGTAGTAAAAAGCATTACCAGCCGGTCGATGCCGATGCCCAAACCACCGGTAGGCGGCATACCGTATTCCAGAGCTTCCAGGAAATCTTCATCCACCATATTTGCTTCCACATCGCCCATTTCACGCAATTTTGCCTGAGCTTCCAGTCTTTGACGCTGATCGAGAGGATCGTTTAATTCCGTAAAAGCATTGCCGTATTCGTTGCCGTTAATGAAAAGCTCGAATCTTTCCACCAGTTTGGAATTGCCGGGTTTTTCTTTTGCTAGCGGTGAAATTTCTTTGGGAAAATCCGTTACGAAGGTCGGCTGAATTAACGTCGGTTCCACGAAATGATCGAACAGAGCCGCGATCAGTTTTCCCGGTCCGGCGGTAGGTTCGATCTCGATTTTATTTTGTTCACAGAAAGCTTTGATTTTCTCAAAATCGAAATCCGCTGCATCGAAACCGCTGACTTCTTTGATCAGATCGAGCATGCCGGCGCGGCGCCACGGTTTTTTCAGGTTGATTTTCGTGCCGTTAAAATCGATGGATTCTCTGCCTAAAACGGTTTTTGCCAGATGCAGGATCATGTCTTCGGTAATGGACATCATGTCGTTAATATCGGCGTAAGATTGGTACAATTCCATCATGGAAAATTCCGGATTGTGAGTGCGATCCATGCCTTCGTTACGGAAGTTCTTGCCGATTTCATAAACCCGTTCGATCCCGCCCACAATCAGTCTCTTCAAATATAATTCCAGGGCGATTCGCAGGTAAAGATCGATGTCCAGCGTATTGTGATGAGCGATGAAAGGACGGGCATTGGCTCCACCGTAAAGCGGCTGTAAAATAGGAGTTTCCACTTCCACAAAACCTCTGGCATCCAAAAAATTACGCATCTCTTTGATCATTTTGGAACGGATCACGAAAGTATCCTTTACCGCCGGATTTAACAGCAGATCGAGATAACGTTTACGATAGCGCAGCTCGATGTCATGAAATTCCTGATAACGCTGTACCTGACCGTCGATATTTTTTTCTTTCACTGTGGGCAGCGGACGCAGGCTCTTTGCCAGCATCGTTACCTGGCTGGCTCGCACGGAATATTCACCCATTTGTGTAACGAAACAATCGCCTTCGATCTGAACGAAATCACCCAGATCGAAAAGCTTGAAAACTTCGTAATTTTCTTCACCCACATTATCTTTGCGCACGAATATCTGAATTTTACCAGTGTCGTCGGAAACATCGCCGAAGCCTACTTTTCCCTGACGGCGCATACCGTTTAAGCGTCCGGCAATGACGACTTTTTCGCCGCTTTCCAGAAATTTATCTTTCTTCTCAATCAGTTCACCGATCTTGTGTGTACGTTTACAGCGGTTGGGATACGGATCGACTCCCAGATTCCTCACTTTTTCCAGTTTTTCACGTCGTACTTTCAGTAACTGATTTTCGTTTTCCATTTTTTACTCCATCTTTCTAATTTGTGATTTAACGGTTAGTTATGCCGTTATCACGATTCCTAAAATATCTGAAGGGATTTTGTGTCAAGTTCGGTGTGCGGATTTGCCACAAAGACACGAAGACACAAAGAACACAACAAAAGGTAAATCCCCTCTTGAGATTTATAAGCCTTTGGCTTAGGGGTG
>DAISYT010000263.1:0-3537 GCA_036825175.1 Candidatus Cloacimonadota bacterium | reverse complement strand
GTTCAACTTTAGTTTTCCTAACGCCTCCCGCAGGTTATCGTGATCTTCTTTATCCAAAGGAAAGACACCGCTGTAAACCATCGGCTTGGGCTCTTCAAATCCGGGAAGAGCTTCACGGCAACCGTCTTTCGCCAGAGTTATCGTATCACCGACACGCGCATCTCCGACCTCTTTGATATTGCCGACAATATATCCCACTTCGCCGGCTGTAAGTTGTGATGTTTTAATATGTTTCAAGCCCAGATAACCGATTTCTTCGATGAAAAATTCTTTGTCCGTGGAAAAAAGTTTGATGGTATCATCCTGCTTCAGCACGCCGTCGACCATTCTGATCAGAACGACCACACCGCGATACTTATCGAAATAAGAATCGAAAATCAAAGCCTTTGCCGGTTTCTCCGGGTCGCCTTCCGGAGCAGGAATATAATCTACAATGCCTTTCATGAGCTCTTCCACACCGGTACCATCTTTGGCGCTGATGCGGAAAATATGTTCCGATCCGATGCCGATATTTTCGATGATATCGTGTTCCGTTCCCTCCACATCCGCTTTGGGAAGATCGATCTTATTCACCGCCGGGATCACTTCCAGATCGTTATCGATAGCCAGATAAAGATTACTCATCGTTTGAGCTTCGATACCCTGAGTGGCATCCACCAGCAGCACGGCACCTTCACAGGAAGCCAGGCTGCGTGAGACTTCATAAGAAAAATCCACATGCCCCGGCGTGTCGATCAAATTCAAAATATACGTTTTCCCAGCCAAAGCATATTCCATACGAATGGCATGAGATTTGATGGTGATGCCGCGCTCCCGTTCCAGTTCCATATCATCCAGAACCTGCGCCACCATGCCCTTTTTCTCGATTACGTTGGTCAATTCCAGCAGCCTGTCTGCCAGAGTCGATTTCCCGTGATCTATATGTGCAATAATGCAAAAATTTCTGATTAATGCTCTGTTCATCACTCCTCCGAAACGGATTCAAAAACCTGATTCCCACTTCCCATGTCAACTTTTTCATAAATATATAACTTAGAACGAACCGTATCCTCGCCACAAACCAGCTAAACCTGCAGATAAATCTTCGATCAAAAACAGAACAAAACGTGCAGGGAAATCGGGAAAAATAATCGATGAAAACCATCTGAATATTGCAGACTTTCCAAACGAAATGTTCAAAAAAATCATTACTTTTTATCCAACCGTTCGGCGGTGATCGCCTCGCTGGCAAATAATGAATAATAAGTCATTTTATCGTAATAAAATACCGGTCGGGAGCAGAAATTTTAAACTTGACGCTACACCCTGCCATTTAATTTGTTAGACAAGATTAGAAGAAAAGGATTTGTCTAAATGATTGAAGTGATACGCGACAAATGTGTAGGATGCAGACAGTGTCTGAAAGCCTGCGCTTATAATGCCATTGAAATTATCGATAAAATAGCGGAAGTAAACACCGATAAATGCACCCTTTGCGGCGCTTGTGTAAGTACCTGTAAATTTGATGCGATTTTTATTCGCAAATTCGGTTTGGAAAAGATTGATCGTTCTCAATACAAAGGTGTCTGGGTTTTTGCCGAACAAAAAGACGGCGTGATTGCGCCGGTCGTTTTGGAATTATTGGGCAAGGGACGCGAGTTGGCAGATCGACGGGAAATGGAACTTACAGCCGTGCTTCCGGGAAAAAACGTAAAACATCTGGCTCAGGAATTAATCTGTTACGGAGCTGATAATGTTATTGTAGCCGAGGATGAGAAATTAGCAAATTTCCTGGCTCTTCCCTATACCAAAGCACTTACCGATCTCATTCGAAAATACAAGCCGGAAATATTTATTGCCGGTTCTTCCGTGATCGGCAGAGTGCTGATCCCGCGGGTTGCCGTGGAATTACATACCGGGCTTACCGCCGATTGTACAGCTTTGGAAATCGATCCGGAAAGAGGATTACTGCAGCAAACCAGACCGGCGTTCGGCGGCAACATCATGGCAACGATCATCACACCGAATCATCTGCCGCAAATGGCGACTGTACGTCATAAAGTGATGGAAGAGCTGCCTCGCGACGAATCCCGTCAGGGAAAAATCATCGAGGAAAAAATCGATTTTTCCGATTTCCAGGACGATACCGAATTTCTGGAATTCGTAAAAGATGATTCGCAAACCGTGAATTTGACGGAAGCTGATTTTGTAATTTCCGGTGGCAGAGGTTTGAAGAACAAAGATAATTTTGCATTATTGGATGCTTTCGCCAAAAAGCTCGATGCAGGCGTCGGCGCTTCCCGTGCTGCCGTCGATGCCGAGTGGATATCCTATCCGCATCAGGTGGGACAGACCGGTAAAACGATCAAGCCCAGAATTTATATCGCCGTCGGTATTTCCGGTGCTATCCAGCATCTCGCCGGTATGCAGTCTTCCGATTATATTATCGCCATCAACAAAGACCCCGATGCTCCCATTTTCCGCGTTGCCGATCTCGGCTTGGTAGGAGATTTGTTCGAGGTTATCCCGTCTGTAACCCAAAAATTCAAGTAGGTTTCATGCAGATCAAGGTGAGGAGTCGTGTTCGTAATGCCGATGAAATCGTGTCCAACGATGTAATTCGTCTGCAAAGCTCATTTCTGAAAAAAGCCGGACAAACATTGGATCGTTCCGATCTGATCGCTTATCCGCCGTTTATCAATTGCCACGACCATCTCATCAGCGACTGGTATCCCAAAGCCGGAGACGGCAAACCTTACCAAAATGTGAGCAAATGGGTGATCGAAATGCGTTCCACACCTTCATTTTTGGAACGGAATCGTATCTGGCTGAACGACGGAAAATTCGATCTGACCAAAGGCAATGCGCCACTCATCGTTCGTCTGGGAATGTACAAAAATCTCTTCTCCGGCTGCGTTGTGGTGCAGGATCACATTTCCAAACAAAAAGATGACTATTATCAAAATAATCCCATCACCATCCTGAAAGATTACACACAGTGCCATTCGCTGGAAATGGGCAATTGGTGGGGTGGCGACGATCCGGTATCAGAATGGAAAAAGACGGATGGCAGGATGCCGTTCATCATTCATTTGGGAGAAGGAACGGACGATTCTGCCAGAAAGTGTTTTCCGCTTTTGGAACAGATGGATCTTTTGAAACCGAACACGATGATCATTCACGGCATCGCTCTTTCCAGGGCAGAATTGAAGAAATGCGCCGAACACGATACCACCATCTGTTGGTGTCCCGAATCCAATTTCTTTTTGATCGGTCAGACTCTCGATATCGAATCCTGCCTGGAATTTGGCGTGAATGTTGTGATTGGCACCGATTCCACCATGTCGGGTGGCATTAATTTGCTGTCGGAAATTCAAACAGTTCACCATAAATTCCCCCATTTCCCCTTGAAAGATATCTTCCGCATGATCACTGCCAATGCTGCAAAAGCGCTGTTCCTGCCCGATTCTTATGCAGAATTGCGCAGCGAGACGGAAAATCTGTTGCTGCTGCGCCACAACCACGATGATGTTTTCGAGAACATTTTGCAGACCTCTT
>DAISYT010000262.1:0-3554 GCA_036825175.1 Candidatus Cloacimonadota bacterium | reverse complement strand
GATAAGATGAGCGGCGATTTTTTTTACCAATGCAGCCTGAGAAGGAATGATTTCCATTGCTTCCAGCAATTTGAGCAAAGAAATAAAAAGTCCGGCAATAGCAGCTCGCGGCGGGAACCCGGCTTCCATTTCCACCCAGGCAAATTTATTCTCGACCAGCTGCTTCATCTTGCCGCCGGCAGTAATAGCGGCGATCAAATTTGTTTTCGTCATCGCTTCCTGCAAACAGCTCAGCGTCTCTTCCGTATTTCCGGAATAACTGATGGTGATGACCAGAGTATCGCGATCGCAATAAGGCAGCTCATAGCCTTTCACCACTTCGATAGGAATATCTTTACCGAAAGCGGCTTTGGCAATATCGGCAGAGATGGCGGAACCACCCATACCGCAAATGATCAGGCGTTGAATTTTCTGCTTATCTGCCAAAATATCCGGCAGATAAAGCTTCGCATTTTGGTAAGTTAAAAGAATCTGTTCCGGCAGATGAATTATTTTATGATACATATTGTCTTTATCGAGTTGGCTCAGTTTATTGTGATTGTTGAGTACGTTCATATATTTTCCTCATTATCTTTTCGTATTATTGCTTTTATTTGTTCGCTGGAGCTTTCCAGCAGTACTTTTTCGATCATTTTTCGGGCAGCGATATAATCGGTTTGTAAGATTTTGTCTTTCACCCGTAATAACCTGCCGGGGCTTACACTCAGCTCATCCACACCCAGTCCGATCAGCAGTTTCACATATTTCAGATTGGACGCCATTTCGCCGCAAACCGCCACCGGAATTCCGGCTTTATGAGCATTTTCCACCGTCATTTTTATGGAACGCAAAACGGATGGATGACAGGTTTTATAATATTGTGCCACGCCTTCATTATCGCGATCCACAGCTAAAGTGTATTGCACCAGGTCATTCGTGCCTATGCTCAGAAAATCACATTCACGGGCAATGGCATCGGAAGTAATGACGGCAGACGGAACTTCTATCATCGCGCCGATCCTGATGTTCTCGTTGCATTCCACCTTTTGAGATTGGAGTTCCCGGCAGCATTCGGCAATAATTTCTTTGGCTTTTATCACCTCATCCACGTCGGAAATCATGGGAAACATGATGCTGATATTGCCCTGGTTGGCACGCAGAATTGCCCGGATTTGCTGCTGGAAAATGGCAATATTCTGGAAGGAAATCCTGATCCCGCGACAACCCAGATTGGGATTGGTCTCCTTTCTCAGATTCAGAATGCTGGAAAGCTTATCGCCTCCTACATCGATCGTGCGTATGATCACGGTTTCCGGGTAGATTTTTGCAGCGATTTTCTGATAAATTTCATACTGCTCATTCTCGTCGGGCAGATCGTTTTTATCGATAAAAAGAAATTCCGTTCGGAATAAACCGATACCTTCACTTTTGAGGCGAACCACCTGATCGAGTTCATCGGGAATCTCGATATTGCTCAGCAATTTGATCTTTTTTCCGTCCGCTGTTACAGCTTTCAGATCGATCAATTTCTGCAATTTACTCTGATATGATTTTTCCTGCTCATAGATTTTCCGGTATTTCTGTAATTCTTCCTCGGTCGGATCGATCAGCATGTCACCGCTGAAACCGTCGAGAATAACCTGATCACCTTCTTTTACTTCTCGTAATAAATCGGGAATTCCCACCAACATGGGCAGCTGCATGGAACGGGCAATGATGCTGCTGTGAGAATTTCGGGCACCCTGAACGGTAGCCAATCCCTGAATTCTCTTGGCAAAGACCCGCGTGACAAAAGAAGGCGTGATATTTTCCATAAACAAAACCGAATTTTCATCCAAATCTGCCAGATTACTGCGACGTTGCTTCAGTGTATGACTCAACAATCTGTAAGCAACATCTTCATAATCCGAAACCCGTTGGGCATAAAAATCGTTATTCATTTTATGGAAAATACCAGCCACCTCCGTAAAATAATTACTTACAGCATGTTCAACGCTGCACAGTTCATTCCGGATTTGCTTACCCACCCGATTGACGAATTCCGGATCCTGCAGGATCATTTTCTGGGTGGTAAGAATATCTTTGTGTTCTTGGCTGGCAGCATAATTATCGATCAGCGAATCGATCTCTGCCAAAGCAGCCTTTACATCGCCATTGAAGCGTTCCAGCTCTTTCGTTACTTCACTTTTTTCGATCAGCTTGCGCTCGATTTTGTGCTTTTCTCTTTCGATAATGCGAGCTTTCCCGATAGCGATACCTTCGGAAACTGCCAATCCTTTTAAAATTTTCATTTATTCTTCACCAAAATTAGCAGCAAAAAGTTCAGAAATTTCTTTGATCAGGAATTCTTCATCGACGCCGTCGGCAACCAATTCCAACTCCGAATTATATTCGGCAGCCAGTGTCATAACACCCATGATGCTTCGTCCGTTGATATCCATATCGTCTTTTATAATGTGGAATTCAGCACGATATTTTGTAGCAGCTTTCACGATCATTGTAGCGGGGCGGGCGTGCATTCCCATCCTGTTTGTCACTTTTATTTTTTTGCGAATCATTATAATTTATCTTCTCCATTTCCCATTTCTGCATTTAGTTTTACCTTTTTTTTCAGATCATCCTGCAATTTCTGCGTGTATTCCCTGGCTGCATCATAACCGTATCTTTTCAGAATATAATTCAAGGCGACAACTTCCACGATCACCGAGACATTTTTACCGGGAGAAACCGGCAGATAAATAATGGGAATACGGATTCCCAAAATATCCACAAAATTGTCGGTTAAGCCGATTCTTTCATAATCCAGATTATCTTTCCAGGGCATCAGTTCGATTTGTACATCGATGCTTTTATTTTGACGGGCAGCCTGAATGCCGAACATTTTTGCCACATCGATCAAGCCCACGCCGCGTACTTCCATGAAATAACCGTAATCATTAGTCGAACTGCCGATCAGCACATCATCCAGAGAAGTAATCTTCACGACGTCGTCGGTGACCAATCTCTGCCCGCGTTCCACCAGATCGAGAGCACATTCGCTTTTACCGATCCCGCTTTTTCCGGTAAGTAATACTCCCACTCCATACACATCTACCAAAGTCCCGTGAATGGTTTTGGAAGGCGCAAAAATTCCTGCCAGATATTTGCGAAGGCTGTTATAAAGCTTATCAGTGGATAGACGGGAACTCAGAATGGGAATGTTCATTTCATTCGCCAGAAATTCCATGTGAGCCGGAATGGACAGCCCTTTGGTAACCAGAAGGCAGGGAATATCGTACACGAAAACTTCTCTGATGATATTGTAGAGTTTTTCATCTTTCAGCGATTGCAGGAAGGTGATTTCGGTTTCACCCAACACCTGAATTCTTTGATAAGAAAAACGGTCGAAATAGCCGGCAAAAGCCAGTCCGGGTCGATTTAGAAATTCGCTGGTAATCTCTTTATCCAAAGATTTGGGTTGGGTAATTACGGTCAGCAAAAAATCTTTTTTCTTCTCTTCGAAGAAATCTTGTACTGTTAGTTTTTTCATAATTTCTTACCTTGGAAATCAAAGAGAAACATCCCCGACCGGAATC
>DAISYT010000261.1:0-3575 GCA_036825175.1 Candidatus Cloacimonadota bacterium | reverse complement strand
TTTAAAATAATTAAACTTTCAGGAGGTGGTTTATGATAAAGAAAATTATTTCCATCCTGGCGGTGGCGATATTGGCAGCTTGCTCTCTGCCGGAAAATCTGGGAATGCCAACTTGGACGACAAATTTGAAATTATTTATCTTAAATGATACTTATGATATTTCTGATCTGGCAGAAGAAGATTCCACTTTGGTGGCTTTCGGCGATACTTTAGGATTCTCTGAAACAGTTAATGAAAGCGGTGAAATCAGTTTTTCTACGGAAGCAGTTGTAGATAATCAAGTTACGGAAATAGGAGATATAGAAATTTCCAATCCGGATCAGGTGGGTACGAATGTTCAGTTAGCAGAATTTGCTCCCAATCTGGTGAACGGATATATTCCGGCTCCGGGCATCGCTCCTTTCACCTTACCGGAAATCGTTAAAAATGATGTTGTTCCATTCGGCGAATTTGAACAGGCAACTTTCAACAGCGGTATTCTGGAAATAACGCTTACCAATAATACCGTGGTCTGGATGGGTGATATAAACAATGCCAATCCCTTGATCGTCACTATCATGAATATGAATGACGATATTTTATTCCAACATGCATTTTCCGAGGATATTCCGCCTTATGCTGCTTCCGTGATTACCGAATATGAAAATATGGCTGGCGTGATAATGGAAAACGATATCAAAATCGAATTGAGCGGCGGCAGCCGGGGAACAGACGGACAAGCTGCCACAGTCGATACGACTGCAACTCTTCAGGTAAGCGTCGATATTCATGATCTGGTAGCTGAACAAGTTCTCGCACAGATCCCCACTCAGGATATTTCTGATTCCAGTTATGTGGTTTTGGATGAAGATATTACGATTTACTCGGCACTTCTGGCAGATGATGGCAGCTATATTACGATAGATATTGCCAATTCCATCGATCTGGAAATAGCCGTTGCCATGACTATAGATAATGTCTGGTTACCGGGTGAAACAGATCAGTTTCATTTCACATTTACCATTCCTGCCAGCGGTGGGAACGGTAACGTGGTTAACCAGACCGAAGTCATCGCCTTGAACAACGCTACAATCGGTGACAACACCATTGCCCTGGACAGCCTGAAAGTGGTTGTAGCCGCATTAACCACGGATTCGGGAGAGGAATACCGGGAAGTGAATGCGACGGATAGTTTTGAAATCAGCGTTACCGTCAGTGAATTGGAATTTGCTTATGTGAGCGGTATCCTGCAACCTCAGGAACAGGACATCATCGAAGGCGAATCTGAGATTGGAACGGATTATCCTTATATTAATGGCGAATTTGGTTTTAGCGGATATAGTGAAATAGTACTCGACCTGTTTACGCCGGTTCCGGCGGAAATCGGGGTGGATATTCACTCTTCCAATACGAATGGGGAAGAGGTTTCGTTGCGGGAATACGGCTCGGATGAAATGCCGCTCTTTATTTTACCGCAGGGTAATTCCCAGATTATCATTTCTTCGGAACAATACTCGATAAATGAACTGATCTCCATCTTGCCGGACAGTATAAACTACACGATCTATCCCACCGTGGGGGATTCCTCAGAAATCTTTGTCTATAATCAGGGGGATTCCTTAACGGCTAATATTCAGATCAATTCACGCCTGGATATCGTGGCAGATTGCTGGCTGATTCCGAAGGACGATGATGGCAATCCAGATGTACAATCGGTGGATGTTTCCGAGTTTAAACAAAAGCATCTCGATGCCTTCAAATATGCCAAATTGACTTTGAATTATTACAACGATCTGGGATTGGCAACCGGTGCTCGTTTATTGATCTCCGAACAACGAACTGAAGATTTTGCAACTCTGGTCACGCCGGATACCACCCAATTCACGATCATTAACATACCATATTTGACCCAAAGTACCGGAACGGAACTGGATTCCATACAGGTGAATATCGATCAGCACGATCTTGAGTATTTCCTGGCGGATTCGGTTTTTATCATTCCCAAAATCCTGCTTTACTCAGAAGAGGGCATTCCGTTGGCGGGCTCCATCAACATGCAGGCTTCCGTGGAAGTGGAAGTGGAAGTGAACAACGAGCTGGTGCAGGATTAGGAGGAAATCATGAGAAAACTTTTAACCTTACTCGTAATCCTGATGATCAGCCTTCCCACTTTTGCTTTGTTTGATAGTAACTCTGAAAATCCTGCCGGGATCGCTCACAGAAATTATGCCCAGTTGTATTTTCCCGGGCTTACTTATGATCTGAATATCAGTAATAGTCTGCTTCAGTTGGATGACATCAATATGTTCAGGGAAGGCAAAGTGCTTTCCGAAAATGACAAAAAAATTCTGACCGGTGGTAATCTCGATCTGTTGGGATCGTTCAAAACTACGGCTCTCGATTTCGGCTATAAAAACTGGAATTTCTCCGTCGAAGCGATTACCTGTTGGGAGGCAAAATTACTGGATAACACCTATTCCAAAATCGTTTTTTACGGCAACGAACTGAACAAAGCTTACGAAACTCATGCCGGCAAAGGCAGCGAAGCTTTTGGATTTGTAAAAACTTCTGTTACTTATGCTTATCCACACGATCTCAGCCTGGGTATGATTCCCGGTTTATTTCCCGAAAAAGCCGACGGTATTCTGGGTACATTGAAAGATATGCCGATCAATGTGGGAGCCCGGTTGAATCTGAATCGAGCTTTGGCTTATGGCGGCGTGCTGGAAAGCGATCAGCAATTCGGTTCCATGCCGGACAGCGCTTACTACAATATTTATGGGAAAGTAGCTTATTCGGATGAAGATACGAAAGGTAAACTCTCACCCAGCTTCGGTTTTGGATTGCAAACCACATTTGGGGACGGAAAATTCAATTTCAGCCTGGATGACATCGGTTTGAAATTATCTTACGATGATCTGGCAGGTGGAGAGATTTCCAAAGTGGTTACCGATTCTCTGCTTTATTTGCAAAATAACTTTGAATCGTATGAATATGAAAATATCGAAAATGATTCTCTGCGTATTTCCAGCATCAAAAAAACGTTCAATCCGTCTTTCAGTATCGGGGTGGAATATAATTTCTGGGAAAAGCTCGATGCGATTCTTAAATACAGTAGCAGCCAGATTTCCAATAATGACGGGTTATTGGTGGGAGCATCGTATAATCTCGGTTGTATGCCATTGCAAGCTTTCTATGGCAATAACGGCATTTCCTATTATCAGTTCAATACCGGTCTCAGATTCAATCATTTCGAGTGGGAAGTCGGTGCTACTTTCTATCATGGTTTTTTCCGTTATACCAAAGGAATCGGGCTTAACTCCGGGATGGTGTTTAAGTTTTAGTTAGTTTTTGATGTGAACCTTGAAAAGGCAGAAATCAAAAGTATTCATCCTTTTGCCTTTTCAAGGTTTGATCAGCGCAGTTATTGCAGTACCTCGACATTGCACGTCGAATAGTACCGCAAACATCCCTGTTTGCGAAACAATGGTATTAGCATTTATTTTTTTCTTCCAACCAAAATTCATTTGACAGCGATCTAAGAAAAACAAAATTCAGTTTGGCAGTCGAAAAGGGGAAAGAGAATGAATTTAAAG
>DAISYT010000260.1:0-3676 GCA_036825175.1 Candidatus Cloacimonadota bacterium | reverse complement strand
ACGAATGACGGGTGAGAAGGAAAGATTTTGTTGCCAAGATGGACGGAAAGATAATGAGAGATGAGAAAATAAAGTCCTTTCCAATTTCATAAAACCTTCTTCAAATTTAATCGAATCGAATTTCTTAGTTTCGATTTCATTGGTCAAGATAAATGTCTCTACCCGCACTTTGCGGGTAGAGACATTGTCGCAAACAAGATGTTTGCGTTACTTTATTTGAGAAGCAACATCTTAGCTGATTTCTGAAAATCCTTCGTTCTGAATTGATAAATATAGGTTCCGCTGGCAACCGGAATGTTATTCTCATCACGCCCATCCCAAACGATTTGGTGATTTGGCGATTGGGTGATCTGGTGATTGGAAAAAGTCTTCACTCTCTGACCTTTGATGTTATAGATTTCGAGAGTCGCAAAGGCAGAGCTTTGCGTTACGCCAAAATTTATTGTCGTGCTGGGATTGAACGGATTGGGATAATTCGTCAGGATAATAGTATCAGGAGTGATAACGTTATTTTGAATGGAAGAAACATTCCAAACGAGAGCAGCAAATTCGGGATGATCGATAAAGGGATTGCGGTTACCCTGATAATCATAATAAATAATATCGTTGCGATTTTCTTCCCATTCATCCACCGGATCGGCAAGATGCCATTCATACAAAGTGGAAAAAACGCCGTGCAAAGGTTGTAAAGCGGGAGCCGAAGGTGCATAATCCACAATTTCCAAATCGGGTTCGCCACTATCACCTTCATAACGAACAGCCATATAAAAAATCATTCTGGCAACATCGCCTTTCACTGCATCACGCGGTTCCCAGGTATAAGTGGTGGCATAACAGCCGGTAGCTCCGCCCTGAGGATCGATATATTGTGTGCCACCTGCATCGAAGTCTTTGTTGCCACGGGCAGAATTTACGGAAATATCACAGGGTCGCAGATGATGAGCATCGGTTCCGGGACCCATCGCTGTACCGAAATCACCATGCGATTTTGCCCAGATATGCTCTCTGCTCCAGCCGGTACCGTTATTGTACTCCTGAGCAGCATTAACCGACCAGCCGGTATAAATCAGAATCACATTTTCCGCATTATTCGGATCACGATCAGTTACTTTCAGAATATCCCAAACATCTGTGCCACTGCTGGTATAGGGGAATTCCACATGATCTTTGATAATTTCATGCAAGGCAGTTTTTAGATCGTCACCGCTCAATTCTTCTGTCCCGTCGTAATAACCTTCGGGAATCTGCGCTTGCAACAGAGCGGTCAGCATCAGTAAAATGATTAACGAATATCTCATCACTTTATTCTCCTGAACGCAGGATTTTGGCGGCTAAATTTGTGTCAATTGATTATTTTGAAGGCAAATATAGAAGGCGTTTGGAGCTGTTTATTCAATAAAGAAAATTCTTAAATTTGGCTATCTCCATGGCAGAGCCAAGGGGTATTTCGCCAAATTTATTTCAGCCAGCTGAAAATCGAATTTTCTATATTCCACCCCTCTGCCTTCGGCATCTCCCCTAAGTTAAGGGAGAAGATTGGGAAACCCCGACGCTGAGCGTCGAGGAATTTTCTCGATTAAATTACAGATTCTCGGCAAAATGGAAAACATATCGAAAAATCATCCCAAAAAACTGTTGCAATTTACACGAACTTCATCTCTGAGAAATTTCATGATATGTTCCCGAAAAGGAAAGTGACCCACCCAATTATTATCGGGAACTGCTTATTTCCTCACAAAACTTTTTGTCTTGACTCGAATGTCCTTTGTTCTGATTTTAGAGCAACTTCTTTTTGAAGGAGAAAAACTATGAATACGAAAATTGCTGTTTTTAAAGGTAAAGAAGTACGAAAGGCTATCTACAACAACGAATGGTGGTTCGTGATCGAAGATGTTGTGTACGCTTTAACCGATTCTATTCAGCCAAAAGGTTACATCAAAGATATGAGAAGAAGAGATCCCGAACTTGCCAAAGGGTGGGGGCAAATTGCCACCCCCCTTGAAATACAAACTCCAGGAGGATTTCAGAAAATCAACTGTGCCAATACCGAAGGCATTTTCCGTATCATCCAATCCATTCCGGCACCCAAGGCAGAACCATTTAAGCGCTGGCTGGCACGCGTCGGTTATGAAAGAGTGCAGGAAATCGAAGACCCGGAACTGGCAACGAAAAGAACCAGAGCGCTTTACAAAGCCAAAGGTTATCCCGATAGCTGGATTGAAAAAAGAATGCGGGGTATTGCTATCCGGGAGCAACTAACCGACGAATGGGATGAACGAGGTGCGGAAACTCAAAAAGATTATGCCATTCTTACCGCTGAGATTTCCAAAGCGACTTTCGGCATAACACCATCTGAGTACAAAGAGCTAAAAGGCTTGAAAAGAGAAAACCTGCGTGACCACATGAATGATTTGGAATTGATCTTCTCGATGTTGGGTGAAGCTTCTACCACTGAAATTACAAAAAATAGAGATGCGCATGGTTTCACGGATTTGAAGAAAGCAGCCAAAGACGGCGGGAATGTGGCAGGTGTTGCTCGCAAACAACTGGAAAAAGAAAGCGGCAGCAAAGTAGTTTCCGAGAAAAATTATTTGGAAAGAGAAGAAATGGAAGCGGTTGAGGAATGAAAAAAAACACAAAGAAAATAATAAGGAATGTTTATGAAAAAGACTATCATTAATTTGATATTAATTATTTTATTCGTTTTATTGAGCAGTTGTTCAAATCAGCTTACTTCACCGGAAGAAGATTCATATCCAACAATAGGATTTGGACTTCATCAAGACGCTTATGTAAAAGTATCTATACTTAATCAAAACTATGAAGTCATGAAAACTCTGCTGGATGGAGAATTAACTGCAGGTTATCATTCAATAACGTGGGAAGGTACAAATGATGAAGGAAATCCTGTTGCCTCCGGGATTTATTATTATACTATCATTACCGCTAATTATTATAGTATTAATGAATTAATTTATTTTAAATAGGTAATTTGTAATGAAGTCCAAATTATTGTTTTCTATTATATTTATGTTCATTTTCTTCCAGTTATTTTCAATTTCAGAATTTGCTTGTTCCTTTTTATTCATTAATACTTCTGCGAGCAATTCTGCATTCGGGACAGAAGCCGGAACTGCCGATATTAGGCATTTATCTGCTTCATCCATAAATAATAATCCTGCCAAGTTGGGTGCTTTTCGCGGTATAAGCTGTGACTATACAAATATTAAATATGGATCAGGAAGATTTACATCTTCAAATTTAGCTATTGGATGGAATGGCATAGGTTTCAGCTTACCAATGATAAATGGGAAATCCGAATTTAATACAAGATTAGATTATAAAAGTTGTGATTTTCATGATGAATATGGTACCGTTATCGATACTTATAAACCTTATGAAACAAATCATAAATTTTCTGTAGGATTCGATTTATTGAGAATAATTAATAAATATTTCACCAATTACCAAATCGAAAGATATAATCTATATCTGGGATATAGTCACAGTTTTATCAACAGCAGAATTTTGCCTAAAAGCATCTCTTTTAATGGTAAAAGCTCTTATGGCGAAGTCGGGTTGCTTTTCGAGTATTTACCAAAAGAAAGAATAAATAGATTCATAAAAAATGAACTTACTTTTGGTCTAAACATGGTAAATCCTACCAAATCACAAA
>DAISYT010000259.1:0-3720 GCA_036825175.1 Candidatus Cloacimonadota bacterium | reverse complement strand
CACTAATCATCAGCACGATAACGGTTTACGATCAAATGAAATTCATCCGCAATAAAGACCTGGGATTCACGAAAGATTTTATCGTTTCCATTCCATTCAACCAGGAGCTGCAGAAAAGCTTTGCGTCCTATAAAAACACTTTATTGCAGAATCCGAACATTTTAGGTGTAACCAGTTCGTCATTTTCTCCTGCTAATGTGGGCAACGTAAATCCGGCTATTTGGGAAGGTAAAACAAACGACGATGATATCCTTTTCAATTTTATTATTGTGGAAAAGGATTTTCTGAACGTCTTCGACATGAAACTCGTTCAGGGAAGCAACTTTTTCAAAGATTATCAGGAAGGTGATCCTGTTCCATATATTGTGAATGAAACCGCAGTTAAAATCATGGGATTGGATGATCCGGTCGGCAAGAAATTTGCCATGTGGAGCGACGAGTACGGCGGCGAGATTATCGGTGTGGTAAAAGATTATAACTTCCATGATTTGACGGAACCGATCGGACCGATTATGATGACAACGCTGGAGTGGTTTAGCCGGGATATTTTTGTGAAGATTGCTCCGCAAAACGTATTTGATTCGATGGAATATATAAAAAAAATAACAACCGAATTTTCCCCCGGATTTCCTTATCGATATTCCTTTCTGGATAACGATATAGAACAAACTTACTCGCAGTTTTACAATGCGGCAAATATCATAAAATATTTTGCTGTTCTGGCTGTTTTCATTTCCTGTCTGGGACTTTTTGGTTTGGCTTCCTTTATGACAGAACAAAGAACTAAAGAGATCGGCATCCGTAAAGTATTGGGTTCATCGGTCAGCAAGATTGTATTTCTGCTTACCAGCGGATTTTCCAGGTGGGTACTTTTGGCAAATGTTTTCGCCTGGATGCTTGCTTATTTTGCCATGCAGAGATTTCTGAATATGTTTGCTTATAAAATCTCGTTGCATTTTTCCACCTTCATTCTTTCAGGTTTGATCGCTCTCTTTATCAGTTTTATCACCGTCAGCTATCAAACGATCAAAGCCGCCAATGCCAACCCGGTGGAGTCATTGAAATATGAGTAACGCAAACATCTTGTTTGCGAAAACCCTGGAAAAGCTGCCATCAGTCCGGCAGTTGCCGGATTCATGTCAGACTTTTCAATGGTTGGAATCGAATCGAACAAAAACCCTGAAAAGGCTCAGCGGGAAGAAAAGCCTTATAAGCCTTTTCAAGGTAATCGAGTGGGAGATAAAAATTGTTTAGGAATTATCTAAAAATCGCTATCAGAAACCTGTTGCATTCCAAAACGACGACTCTGATCAAGATTGCCGGACTTTCGGTAGCTCTGGCTGTCAGCATCTCTGTCTTTTCCTGGACGGCACGGGAACGGAGTTATGATAAATTTCACCGGGATTCCGGGCGCATTTTTAGGCTTAAACTGAACGATGAAAACATCGCCGTTTCACCGGCTTTCCGAAACCTTTTGCAAGGCATTCCCGAAATCGAGCAGGCAGTTCGGCTATTCAAACTGAGTTTTTTAGGCAGACAAGTTGAAATTTCCGATGGTAAACAAATTTACACGAACGATGAAATCTATTATGCGGATGATAATTTCTTCGACGTATTTTCCTTTCCGCTTTTGGAAGGTGATCCTCAAAAAGTGTTGCAGCCACCACAATCGGCTGTGATCACGCAATCCGCTGCTCGCCAGTTTTTCGGAAACGATGATCCGCTCGGAAAAACTCTCAGCATCAATAATTATCAGGAAATTACGATAACCGGCGTGATAAAAGATATCCCGGATAATTCACACTTCCATTTCGACATTCTGATCACTATGAAGAGTCATTTCTGGAATCTGGAAGAAATCGGCTTTGGCAGCAGTTGGGTCTTCCCTACTTATGTAAAACTTGTCGAACATGCCGATCCCGAAATCGTATGCCAAAAAATCAACGAAGCATTTCTGGCATCAGGTTATTCCGTAACAGCAGAATTCAATATCGCTCTGCAACCGCTCACCTCCATCCATTTGCACTCACACTACGAATTTGAATTGGAAAACAATAACGACATCCGCTATGTTTATCTTTTCGCTTTGATCGGAATTTTGATCATCGTAACCGGATGCATCAATTATATCAATCTCACCGTTGCTGCAGCCTCGCGAAGAATCAAAGAAATCGCCGTGCGAAAAACACTGGGAGCTTCCCGTAAACAACTGCTCCGGCAGCTCACGCTGGAATCGGTTGTGATCAGCATAATCTCGTTCATCGTCGCTCTGGTTTTATTGGAATTATTTAAAGAATTTTTGCTGAAATTCACGACCATCGATCTTTCTTTCGCCAGCATTGGAACGATCATCTTCTGCGCTTTCGGATTAACTTTGGTTATCGGTATAATTACCGGTGTTATCTCAGCCTGGGATTTATCGAATTATAATCTGACCGGTAGTTCGGGATCATGCCATTCCGTAAAATCGGGGAAAAGCCGGTCTGTATTGGTTATCATGCAGTTCTGCATTTCCATCGTTCTCATCCTTTCCACCATCGTCATTTTCCGGCAAAGAAACTACATCGGCAAAACCGATCTCGGTTTTGATCGCAATCAGGTTCTGGTGTTACATACGAATTTCCGGTCGCTGGGTAATAAACTGAGCACTTTGAAAGCAGAATTATCCCAAAATCCTGCCATCATCGATATGACTTCCTGCTCACAGCTTCCCACCAATATTATCACCACCGAAGGGCTGAATACCGAGGAGGGGAAAGATTATCAGGTTTATTTTATCAAGACCGACCGTAACTTCTTTAACACCTTGGATATAAACGTGATCAAAGGCTGGGAAGAAATCCGTAATTTGGAAATCGATCCGAATGAGAGCAGACAGGATTTTGCGAATCGATATGTGGTTAACCGAAAATTCCTGAGCATGATCGATCTGCCAATCGATGAAACGGATCGGCACAAATTCGTGATTCGGCATGGCAATATGCAGCCTGGCTCGATCATCGGGGTGGTGGACGATTTTCATTTTGCATCGCTGCACAGTGAAATCCATCCTCTCGTCATCGAATTTATCCCGGAAGACTTGGAATATCTGCTGATCAAGATTTCTGCCAACGACATCCCTGGTACGATTGCCTTTATCGAAAAGGAATGGAACGAACTGGCAGGTGGATTGCCTTTCCAGTATAGTTTTCTCGATGAAAATTTCGAGGTGTTATATAGTTCCGAACAGCAAACCAGCCGGCTTTTCCTGGTTTTCACCCTGATTTCGGTTTTCATCATCATGCTGGGTTTATTCGGGCTTATTTCTTACACGATAATTCAGAAAACCAAAGAGATCGGCATCAGAAAAGTGATGGGTGCCTCCTCCGGCAGCATCGTCGGATGGCTGGTACGCGAATTGGTGAAATGGGTCATTTTAGCAAATTTAATTGCTTTACCGCTCGCCTGGTTCGCCATGCACCGTTGGCTGGAAAACTTCGCTTACCACATCGATCTGTCTCTCTTCTATTTTGTCTTCACAGCTTTGATTGCGTTTGTTATCGGCTTTTTCACGGTTTTCTTCCAAACGATTAAAGCCGCCAATGCCAGTCCGGTGGAGTCGTTGAAATATGAGTAACGCAAACATCTTGTTTGCGAAAAACCCTGGAAAAGGCTGCCATCAGTCCGGCAGTTGCCGGATAACTCAGGATGAATTCGGAGCCAGCTCCCTGAACAGGGAGC
>DAISYT010000258.1:0-3748 GCA_036825175.1 Candidatus Cloacimonadota bacterium | reverse complement strand
TTTTGAAATTGTCACGTAATAACGGTTCATTTTGAGGTAAATCATTATCTGCAATTGTGAATAAAAGTTTTTGTAAATCACTCGCTATTTTTACTAGTGTATCAATAGGAATTGAATTATATTTTCCCAATTCACCTTCAATTCTTAAATATACCCCTGTCTCTAAATTGATTTTCATAATTCGCCTTTATTATTAATTTCAATCGAGAAAAAAAAGTAACACTATCTTAGCGTCAAGAATTTTATTTTAATAATTGCGCTTAATTGTAATTTATTGCAATTTCATTCATTGTTTTATAAATCGAATAACAAGATGAAAATTACTTCACAACTCAATAATAAATATGAAACTAAGAATGGATTATCTTATCTAAAGACATTCTTAACCCTGAAAGTATTGAACTAATATTCCAGTTGCTAATTAATAAAAACTTCCCGGCAGCAGATAGTTTTTCACTTCCTCGTTGTAATAACGGTCGGTCATGGTCGCAATAAAATCACGCACCTTTTCCGGGTTGGTAAAAGCATTCATATACGTTTCATTTTTCCGGTTCAGGAATTGAGTAAAAATCTTCGATTGCTCGTTATTCTGCTCGATGTCGGTCAGATATTGGTCGAATAAAATCTCCATGCTGCGGTCGATAATATCACGGGCATGTTTTACATTTTTATCGGTGTAAATGCGGGCATAATTGAATTTTTTGAGTTTGAGCAAATAGTGGGAAGTCTCTTCATCGAAGGCAATCTGATCTTTGGCATAGCTGCTCAGGATCACGCTTTTCACTAATGTATCGATGATCTGGCTGTTGGTCTTTCCCAGGTATTCGGCGCAATCTGCCGGAATTTCGTCCCGCCCTAAAATGTTCAGTCGGATCGCATCCTCGATATCCTGCCCGATGTAAGCGATGGTATCGGAAATCCGCACCACACAACCTTCCAGCGTCGCCGGCATCCAGCTTATATTTTCTCCGTCTTTTTTCTTTTTTATGTAGGATTGGATATCCTCTTCGTTTTTGCTGCGATTCGGTTTGAGAATCGTATTATGCACTTCTCCATCGTGAGAAATGATGCCGTCCCGCACCT
The DNA here is from genome assembly GCA_036825175.1 of Candidatus Cloacimonadota bacterium. GTDB lineage: Bacteria > Cloacimonadota > Cloacimonadia > Cloacimonadales > TCS61 > B137-G9. The sequence goes on along the minus strand of DAISYT010000258.1, from coordinate 2,665 downwards.
GGAAAGTGAGATTCAATCCGTTCCCGCTGTGTGAAATTTTATCCACGATCTGCAAGCTTTGGATGTTATGATAGAAATGTCCGATCTTGTATTTTACACAGCATTTATCGAGCGATACTTCGCCGTCGTGTCCGAAAGGCGGATGTCCCAGATCGTGTCCCAAAGCGATGGCTTCCGTCAGTTCCTGATTTAGTCGCAACATTCTGGCGATGGTGCGGGCGATCTGCGAAACATAAGTTGTGTGCAGGCTGCGATTGGAGGTCTCTTCGTCGAACATATTCGTGAAAGAAAAAACCTGGGTTTTTCCCTGGTAACGTCGGTAAGCGCCGCTGTGCAGAATTCTGTCCCGATCCACGGCAAAAGGTGCCCTCATGTGACAACGCTCCTCTTCTCTTTCCCGGAAAGCATCTTCATTCCTGCAGGCAAATTCGCTGTAATACCGGCTGGAATGCGCCTGATTTTCTTCATAAATTTTCTGAAGTTTGGTTCTATCCATCATGTTTTTACCTCCTTCCTCGTTACAAAACACGCTTTTCAAATTCCATAAAATAGGGCGGAAAGCCTTCTTTCCTTTTCACTTTCTCAAAGAAAGTCTCGAAATGATTTTCCGGCGGATCGCAGGTAAATCCGTTTTCATAAACGCTGACGAAATCAGGGCGTCGGGAAAATTCATTCACGATCCAATCCGCATAACCCGTATGATCGGTGGAAAGCCTGATTCTGCCAGCCGGCAACAATAATTTCCACAAAACATCGATGAAATTCTGCTGGATCAACCGGCGGGAATGATGACGTCTTTTAGGCCACGGATCGGGATGAATGATGTAAATCATTTGAAAGCTCTCTGCCGGAAGGATCGAAGTAACTTTGGCATCCACATACAATTTCATCAAACGGACATTTTTATGTGTTTCAGCATCCAGTTGTCGCAGAATGGTTTTGATCCGTTTTTCTTTCAGTTCGATCGCCACAAAATTGATTTCGGGATTTTCCTGAGCCTGATGTACCAGAAATTCGCCTCTGCCACTGCCGATTTCCAGATGAACCGGATGAGCATTTCCAAAAATCTGCTGTAAATTCAAACAGCGATCCTGCTCCGGTTTGATCTCGAAAAAAGCAAATTTATCATCTAATTTATTCATTTTATTAAATTCCTATAAATTAACTTCACGACAAAAATAACTGCCTCGTTTTTCTGTCAATCTGCTCAATTTGTTTGACACGAAATCCTCTATTTTTTTTACATATCACTAGATAAGTGAAAGGAAAAATGATGAGAAATTTGATAATTTTTATGCTGCTTTCTGTCACCTTCGTTTTGGCGGCAGAGATTCCTCCCGGCTATTACGACGGGACGGAAGGTATGAGCGGAGATGCTTTACGAGCGGCTCTTAACGATATCATCGACGGACATACCATGATTTCCTACTCCGCTGTTTGGAATGCGTTGAAGGAAACCGATAAAGACCCGGATAATCCCGATAATGTGATTCTGCTTTATACCGGCTGGTCTGTCTCGAATTCCGGTTATCCCATCTGGAATCGGGAACATGTTTGGGCAAAGTCGCACGGAGATTTCGGCACGGGCATGGGAGCTGGCACCGATCTGCATCACATGAAGCCGACGGACGTGGATGTGAATTCTGCCCGCGGTAATAAAGATTTTGATAATGGCGGCGTACAGCATCCCGTTGCCACCGGTTGTTATTACGACAATGATTCTTGGGAACCGCGCGACGAAGTGAAAGGCGATGTTGCCCGCATGATTTTTTACATGGATGTGCGATATGAAGGCGAGAACGGAGAGATAGACCTGGTGGCGATGGATGCCGTAAATACCTCTCCCCTGCCTCAACACGGCAAGCTTTCCACCCTTTTGGAATGGAATAGGTTCGATCCGCCGGACGAGTTTGAAGAAAACCGCAACGACATTATTTATGAAGATTATCAGGGAAATCGCAATCCGTTTATCGATCATCCGAATTTTGCCAATCTCATTTGGGGAGAACTGGAAGCGGATTTTTCTGCCGAACCTCTGTCCGGCAATGCACCGTTACAGGTTCAGTTCACCGATCTTTCTTCCGGTAGCGCCACCATCATTTCCTGGAAATGGGATTTTGATAACGACGGCAACATAGATTCCGAAGAGCAGAACCCTTCTCACATTTATCAAAACGGCGGTACTTTTTCCGTGTTTTTGCGCGTGGAAGATGAATATGGGTTAGCCGATTCCATTACACAAACCGATTTGATCACGGTAAATACCAACGGCGTGCAGGAATTGCCAGCTGCTGATTTTGCGATGAGCAATTACCCGAATCCGTTCAATCCCAGCACAACGATAACTCTTAATGTACCACAAACAGCCTTGGTTACGAACATAGAAATTTACAATTTAAAAGGCCAAAAAGTGAGAACTCTCCCTGTCTCGCCATCACAAAATCACACAGTCTCCATTGTTTGGAACGGTACCGACGATAATGACAAACCGGTTTCAGCCGGAATTTATTTATACAAATTGAACATAACCCAATCACCAATTAAGAAAATGCTGTTATTAAAATAGCTTCGGGGAATTATGAAAGAACTAAAAAGTTTAACTTTAAAATCTGTATTGGAAAGAAGTTGCGAGCTTTTTGCCCATCACAATGCACTTTCCTGGATC
>DAISYT010000257.1:0-3831 GCA_036825175.1 Candidatus Cloacimonadota bacterium | reverse complement strand
ATGGAAAAATAAAATCAGTAAAAATCAATGCCGAAACGCATCATCCGGAAATCGTGATTCTGGCGATCGGCAACGCTGCTCGAGACACTTTTAATATGCTTTCCGAAAAAATTTCCCTGGCATCGAAACCTTTTGCTGTGGGCTTTCGTATCGAACATCCGCAGGATTATCTCAACGAAACTTTTTACGGTAGCCAAACCGATTTCCAATTGACCGGTCCGGCTACTTACCGCCTCACAGCCAGAGCCGGGAAGCGCGGTGTGTACAGCTTTTGCATGTGTCCGGGCGGAGAAGTTATCGCCGCAGCTTCCGAGAAAAATGCCGTGGTGACAAACGGTATGAGTCTGGCAGCCCGCAACGGCAAATTTGGTAACAGCGCCATCGTGGTGACTGTAAACGAAACCGATTTCGGCAAAGGGATTTTGGACGGAATGAGGTTTCAAAGTAAGATCGAACAAAAATGTTTTAATTCTGATCAGCCCTATTTAGCGCCAATGCAGGCAGCTTCCGATTTTTTGAAATCCATACCGACCAAACGTAAAATCGCTACGAGTTACCAACCGGGAGTTTTTGCTTCGGAACTCACATCTGTCCTTTCTCCTGAAATAACCGAGGCGATCAAAATCGGACTAATCGCCTTTGAACGTCAGGCAAAAGGCTTTATTCGGAATGGCGTTTTTCTCGCACCGGAAACCCGCACTTCCTGCCCCCTCAGAATAATGCGTGATCAGGAATCTTTCCATTCCATCACCTTACAAAATCTCTATCCCTGCGGCGAAGGCTCCGGTTACGCCGGCGGCATTATGAGCAGCGCTGCCGATGGCTTCAAGATCGGATCGATTTTCTCTCTCTAAATCATCGTTCCTTAGCTTGAAAGATTTTTTTCTTAAACAATAAGTTATAAAACCTTCCGGTTTTCTGCCAAAGCTAATTTTTTCTCCAAAGCCCGAGAAAATAATTTGACATTCACAGCATTACTTTTTTTGTCGTTTTATTAATGACGATGAAATTGTCGTCAAAGTTAAAACGAGGAAAAATGGTGGAAAAGTTAATCGCCGAATTAGCTGGTCTTGGGTTGAATGAACTGGAAGCGAAAATTTACATAATTCTTTTGCAGAAGCAATTTTATACTGCATCCGAGTTATCCAAGACTGCCAAAATCAATCGTACGCAAGTGTACGATATTTTATCAAATCTCATCCAGAAAGGTGTTTGCACGGAAGTTTTGGGTAGCGTAAAAAAATATAGTGCTGTCGATCCGGAAACTGTGATCGACAATTTCCGTAAGGAGTTGATATCTACACAAAAAACAATAGATAAATTAGCTCCGACTCTGATCAATTTATTCAAGAATAACGTGGAAAATGAAAACCCGCTCGATTTTGTGAAAGTTCTGCGGACAAATAAAAATATCTATGAAAATGTAATGCAGCTGGTTCGTTCTGCCCGGGAATCGATATTAGTTTTCAATAAACCACCCTACGCCATGATACCCGATCGGAATGAAGAGGAAATTTCCAGTCTGCAAAAAGGTGTGATCAACAAGTGTGTATATGAATTTGAGCCTGGTAATGCCGACGAATTCAGTAAACGATTACAATATTTCGCCCAAGCGGGTGAACAGATCAGGATCGTTCCCGATCTGCCCATGAAAATGATACTGGTCGATTCCAAATTTGTTGTTTTCAATATGAAGCATAATGGCTTTTCCGGAACGCAGTTCACTGCCATGATGATCGAGAATTCCGACCTGGCAAGACTGCTGATAAAAACTTTTGAAGTCTATTGGAATGAAGGTTATAGTTTGGAAATTTTATCCGAAAAAATAAAAAAGGAGTGTTAAAATGAGAAAAAAATGGTTCATTATGGCGTTACTTATTCTGGCTGTAGGTCTGTATGCTCAATGGAGCAGCGATCCTTCCGTAAATAATGCGATCTGCGATCTTGCCGGTGACCAGGTAATACCAAAAGTTGTCCCCGGTCCTACGGGAGATATCTACATCGCTTATTTTTCCCAGGATGCCGGAAATTACGATGTTCGTCTGCAGAGAATGGATTCGGCTGGAAACGAATTGTGGGATCATAATGGTATTCTGATCAGCAATCATACTTCTATGAGCTGGCTTACCGATTGGGATATGACGGTAGATCAGGATAATTATTCCATTCTGACTTTTCAGGACATCCGAAATGGTAACAACGAAGTATATGCTTACCGTATTTCACCCGACGGCGCTTTTATGTGGGGAGACGACGGCATTCAACTTTCCAGCGACGATGCCATGGATGTTTCACCCAAAGTGTGTGTGACTTCCGCCAATTACTCTGTTATCACCTGGGGAGCCAGTGACGGACAAACGATCATCATGCAAAAAATCGCTCCCGATGGTACACTCCTCTGGGGAGCCAGCGGAATCACGCTTAGTTGCAGTGATCGATATACCTGGCCTCAGCCATTTGCCGTGGAAAATGATCAAATTATGCTGAAGTATTTCCATGACACCGGAGTCGCTTATGCTCCCACCAGACATTGCTACGTTCAAAAATATGATGCGGATGGAAATCCGGTTTGGACTAATCCGGCAATTATTTCTGAAGCTGGTGGCATTTCCGCCTGGACTCAAATTTTCAATATTATTTCCGATGGAAATTACGGCTGTATTATCACCTGGCATGACAATCGTACCGGAATTAGCTACTCGTATGCTCAACATGTCAATTCCGACGGAACGTTAGCTTACGCAGCCAATGGCGTGCAATTATCATCTGATGCGAATACTCAGAACTTCTATCCGGAATCAATGTATAACACCACCACAAGTGAACTCATAACTTACTGGCATCAAACAGATTACAATCAAAATAACTACGGACTCACCGGACAAAAGCTGGATGCCAGCGGAAACTTGCTTTGGGGAACCAACGGATTGAATATCATTCCCATCTCCAGTAATTATGTTTTACTCGATGCCGTTCGTGCTGCCGATGATGATGCGATCCTTATTTACGAAGAATCGCCCAATGCTACCGATTCTTATATCAAAGCCATGAAACTGGACAGCACCGGAAATTACGTTTGGACCGGCAACACGGTTACTCTTTGCTCGGTTCTTTCGGCAAAAGTACACGTGGAAATTTCTCAACCGAATAATAATCAGATTATTGTCGGCTGGGAAGATGATCGTTCCGGTACATCCGATATTTATGCTCAGAATATCAATTTCGACGGAACAATCGGTCCGGCTGCATCTATGGGAACTGTTTCCGGCACTGTAACTTTGAACGGTGGAAGCGGCAATGTGGAAGCTGTTCTCATTACCGTGGGAACAGATACTGCCAATCCCGATGCTTCCGGGAATTATGAAATGGAACTTACACCCGGCAATTACACTCTTACTGCCGAATTGGATGATTATGAATCTTATCAGACCACAATAGAAATTACCAGCGGTAATGTCACAACTTGTGATATTACTTTGAATTACGCATTTGGAATTCTTTCCGGCACCGTAACTTTGAACGGTGGAAGCGGCGATGTGGAAGCTGTTCTCATTACTGTGGGGACAGTCACCACCAATCCCGATGCTTCCGGAAATTATGAAATAGAACTTACACCGGGCAACTACACTCTTACTGCCGAATTGGATGATTACGAACCATTCCAGACAACCGTCGAATTAACTGCTGCAAACATTACAGTTTGCGACATTACGCTCGAGCCCATTGTTTTAGATCCACCCGTAAACCTGGCAGTGGTCAGCAATCAGGGTGAAAACTTTGCTACCTTCTCCTGGGATGCTCCTGCTCAGGTAATTAACTGGATAGATGACA
>DAISYT010000256.1:0-3848 GCA_036825175.1 Candidatus Cloacimonadota bacterium | reverse complement strand
TGATGTCTGAAATTATAATCCATACTCGAAATTTTTTGAACCCGATACAAATAAGGTGATAACGCTGCAAAAGAATACGACTGGTCACCAATATTATTTAGAATATCCTCCGGCAATCCAATTAAAAACATTTCGTTTTCCTGCAGTGTTTCAACTATGCGTTTACCATCATGGGGCAATTGCACCATTGGTTGTCCCTGATTAATACGTTCAACAACCTCCCAAAGCGATACCACCTGCTCTTGCAGATTGCCGCCATGATCCTCATAAATGACTACGTGATGATTGTTGTATGGGTTTACCCACTGATTTACATTGTCTTTCAGCTGTTCTGGATTGCCAATTGATTCGCGCATCCGTACTTTCTTTACGGGAACAGGATTCCCGTTTTTATGCCAAATTTGCTTTGATGCCGGCGATGGAGCCATCCAATCAGCAGGAAGCTTATGAGATGCCGTTCAAAGCTTATGAATTATCGGAGAAATATCATCTGCCCGTCTTGATGAGAATTACCACCCGTTTGTCTCACTCCAGAGCCGGAGTTGTCCGTCATGAAATAATTCCTGAAAATGAAATGCACCAGCCGGAAAACAAAGATCAATTCATGCTGTTGCCTGCTTTAGCCAGAAGAAATTATCAAAGATTACTGGCAGTTCAGGAAGATTTAATAAAAGAATCAGAAAATTCTCCCTTTAATATTTATAAGGAAGGCACCGATAAATCTTTGGGAATTATCGCTTGCGGACTGGGTTATAATTATATAATGGAAAACTGCGGCGAGAAATGTCCTTATCCGATACTTAAAATAAGTCAATATCCATTACCGCGTAAACAGATCGAAAAGATCATGAACGAATGCGAAAAAATCCTGGTGGTGGAAGAAGGCATGCCTTTGGTCGAAGAGATGCTAAACGGATTTTTGGGCAATTCCAAAATTTGCGGACGTTTGGACGGCACATTACCACGTGCCGGAGAATTAAATCCGCAGAACGTGAGAAAAGCTTTGAATTTACCGGAAATGCCCACTCAAAAAATGCCGGCAACCGTCGTTGGCAGACCGCCAGCCTTGTGTAATGGTTGTCCTCACGCCGATACTTTTAAGGCTGTCAACGAGGCTATGAAAGAATATGGCAGAGGTCATGTATTCAGCGATATCGGCTGTTATACTCTGGGTTATCTTTCTCCTTATAACGCCATCGATACCTGTGTGGATATGGGCGCTTCCATATCTATGGCAGTCGGTGCGGCAGACGCCGGATATTTTCCTGCCCTTGCCGCAATCGGCGATTCCACCTTTGGACATTCCGGGATGACTGCTCTGCTCGATGCAGTTAAATGTAACGCAAATGTGGTTATCCTGATTCTGGATAACGATATTACAGCTATGACCGGTATGCAGGAATCTCAGGTGAACGGTAAAATCGAAGATGTTTGTTTCGGCATGGGCGTTCCGAAAGAACATATTCGTGTGATTACTCCTCTGAGTAAAATGTGGGAAGAAAACGTGAAAATAATTAAGGAAGAAATCGCTTATAATGGAGTTTCGGTAATTATTCCACGCCGCCCCTGCATTCATGTTTTCAATAAGAGAAAAGGAGAACAAAAATGAAAAAAGATATAATTCTGGCAGGAGTAGGTGGACAGGGAATTCTTTCCATCGCAGCAATCATCGGTTATGCCGCCATGGAAGCCGGTTTAAATCTGAAACAGGCAGAAGTGCACGGAATGAGTCAGCGGGGTGGCGATGTCCAATCTCACCTGAGAATTTCCGATAAAGAAATTTTTTCCGATCTTATTCCTCAGGGCGGAGCCGATCTGATCATCAGCGTCGAGCCGATGGAAGCTTTGCGTTATGTACCATATTTGAATGCGGATGGCTGGATGATAACCAACACCACGACCTTCATCAATATTCCCAATTACCCGGCGATAGATGCTTTGATGCAAGATGTGAATGCCGTAGCTCATAAAGTGGCTGTCAATGCAGACGAAATAGCCAAAGAAGTCGGATCGCCACGTTCCATGAATATGGTTATTTTAGGAGCAGCTTCTTCGTATCTGGATATTCCATATAATATGTTGGAAGACGGAATCAAGTTCCAATTCGGACGTAAAGGTGAAGCTATCGTTCAAGCCAATCTGAAGGCAATGCAAGCCGGAAGAGACGCTGCCAAAGCTATCTGATCAGCTTCTGAAGATAAATATTAAAAACAGCCTGTGATTTTACAGGCTGTTTTTTTGGGGAATCTGATTTTTCCGGCATAAAAGGATTTTTTATATTTCTGCTTAAACAAAAAGGGCAAGGCAGCCATATTTGACGATAAGTTAAGTATTGATTGCAAGATAGATTTTCACAAAGGTTGACAATAAAATCTTTATGATAAATTTGACTCATAAAAATATGGAGGATATGTATGGATAAGAAATCCTTTTTGGAAAATCTTGCAGCCAAAAATCCCGCACAACCGGAATTTATGCAAGCCGTCGAAGAAGTCGTCGATTCCGTATGGGAGGTTTGCGAATCTAACCCCAGATACAAGCAAGCTAAAGTGCTTGAACGAATCGTGGAACCCGAAAGAATCATCATCTTCCGCATTCCGTGGTTAAATGATGCTGGCGAAGCCCAGGTAAACCGTGGTTATCGCGTCGAATTCAACAGTGCTATCGGACCTTACAAAGGTGGATTACGTTTCCATCCCAGTGTTAATCTGAGCATTTTGAAATTCCTCGGTTTTGAACAGATTTTTAAAAACAGTTTAACAACTCTGCCGATGGGCGGAGGAAAAGGCGGAACTGACTTTGATCCTAAAGGCAAATCCGACAACGAAATTATGAAATTCTGTCAAAGCTTCATGACAGAACTATTCCGTCATATCGGACCGGATACCGATGTTCCGGCTGGAGACATCGGTGTTGGCGGACGAGAAATCGGTTTCATGTTTGGACAGTACAAACGCCTGAGAAACGAATTCAGCGGCGTGCTTACGGGTAAGGGTTTGAATTGGGGCGGAAGCCTGATTCGTCCCGAAGCTACAGGTTATGGCTGCGTTTACTTTGCCGAAGAAATGCTGAAAACCAGAAAAGAATCATTCCAAGGCAAAGTTGTAGCAATCTCCGGTTCCGGAAACGTCGCTCAGTATGCCACTGAAAAAGTTAATCAGTTAGGTGGAAAAGTAGTAACATTATCCGATTCCAACGGAACGATTTATGATCCGGAAGGTATCGATGCTGCCAAGTTGGCGTACATTCTTCAACTGAAAAACATAAAACGTGGCAGAATCAAAGAATATGCCGATAAATACGGCGTGGAATACTGGGATGGCGAAAAACCCTGGAAAGCCAAAGTCGATGTTGCACTTCCTTGCGCCACTCAGAACGAATTGGATGAAAACGCTGCCAAGACACTTCTCAAGAACGGTTGTATTTGTGTTGCCGAAGGTGCTAACATGCCTTCTACACCCGGTGCTATCGAAGCCTTCCATGCTGCTAAGATTCTTTATGCTCCCGGAAAAGCTTCCAACGCCGGCGGAGTTGCTACCTCCGGTTTGGAAATGTCTCAAAACAGCTTACGCTTAAGTTGGTCCAGAGAAGAAGTCGATGAAAAACTGCATAACATCATGAAGAGTATTCATGCAACATGCGTCAAATATGGTGCCGAAGGCGATTTTGTAAATTACGTTAAAGGTGCTAACATTGGCGGATTTGTAAAAGTTGCTGATGCCATGCTCGACCAGGGTCTTGTGTAAAGCAGACGATAGATTTGAAAAGCCTCCGATTTTCGGAGGCTTTTTTTTGTTCGTAAAAAAAGAACTATTGCCGAGGTAAGCCCCGAGGTATTTTTTCAGATA
>DAISYT010000255.1:580-3849 GCA_036825175.1 Candidatus Cloacimonadota bacterium | reverse complement strand
CGCGTAGATGGTAATGGTGGCAATTCCTTCCGAATAACGCTCCGTTACCGGCGTTAAAAGCCCGTCGCTGCGAATTTCAAAGACCGATCCGAACACCTTTCCCCAACCGTTTTCATAAACCAACGGATTGTTGTAATAGCCGTTCACGGGTTCCCATTGGAGCCATTCCTCATCCCAAAATTCATTCCAGGTATGATCGCCGGAATAGCTGAGAATGCTGGTACAGGGAATCAAAGCAGAACGGGTGGCTGCCGAAGTTAGATCGGCATGTTCACCGCATCTGCCGATGTGTTTACGGTAAATTCTCACCGGTTGATGCGGACGTTCGGAATTGGAAGTAAATTCCATCGAATCATTTATCCAGTTTGTTATTTTATGAATGGCATCGTCGCTCGAAGTACCGGTTTCATCCCAAAAGACCGTAACACCGGATAATTCCTGCTGCAAAACCGGATAACCGGTATCTGCCATGGAAAAAAGAAATTCGCGCCAGAACTTGCCACCAGCGGTGGGAAGAGCAATATTATTCTGATGAGTCGTGTTGCTCTCGATTATATCCGGATCGATGAAAGCACTGATCTCATCGGTATTTTTGGGGTGCACGACATACATATAGTAAATTTCTTGCGGAATCTCAAATTGAACCAAATCGCCATTCGCATCGATCTTCCAATATTTTGCTGTGGAATAATAATTTTCGTCGGTAGCGGAAGTGCCGTAATCCACAATTTCCACGTAATCCAGGCTCATGTCGTTAATGTAAATCAGCATGGAATTCAACGTGAAAAGCTCGGGATGGCAGAATTCGGAATTAAGAAATTCGGGTGAAGAATGAGCGATGGCATAAGCAATTTCATCGATGTAAGGATCGAATGAATTATTGATTTCTGTTGCCAAAGCAACCTGAGTATCAGGCTCCAGTTGCTGGAAAGTATTCTGTAAAGCCGGTCTCAGCCATTTGGGAGATTTGGCTAAAGCTTCTTCGGCTTCCGGCATGATCTGTCCGTACAAATTATATACCGACGCAATGGCATTACCACTGAACTGCACTCCGAGATAATCTCCCACAGCCAGATAGGCTTCAAAGTTCAATGAATCCGCCAGAACCCAGCCTTCCCGCTGCTCGTCGGTAAAATCTTTTTGCATTTGTTCAGATCGAAGCACAGGAGTATAGACTGCCGCCCTTCCGCTAATAATCGGCTGATCATCAGGCAAATAGTTGGTTAATCCTACAGGTTCAGCATAAGCTGAAACCACCAGACAAAACATCATTGCTACTAACAAATACGGCTTCATTCTTCCTCCTACAATTTTATATTTTTTTAATTTACATCTTATTACTATTTGATAAGTTATATTACATTCTCCTGCTACATTTTTTAAATATCTAATGACTTCTGCATAATACGAACAACGTCATTGCGAGAATTCTTACGAAGAAATTCTCTCGAAGCAATCCAAATTCATAACTAATTCATTTTCGGATAGATTGCTTCATCCCGATGAATCGGTGATTCGCCATGACCGTTATTCATGTTTCGTCAAAACCATTGAATGAGTTCCTCAACATGACGGTTTGTTGTCATTTACTCAAAAATACACTCTATTTTTTCTGCCAATTATGCAGAACTCATTTAAATATCTATACTCAATTCCTGCGGATAGGCTCCGCGAGTTAGCATTTTTATTTTTCTTTCCGGTATGATTTCTCCCACAATTTGAGCTTCCACACTTAAAAGTTCGAGCGTTTTTTCTGCATCTTCCGGGGCAACTACCAGCATCATGCCGTTACCCATATTCCAGGTTCGATATGCTTCCGCTTCGGCAATTTCTCCCATTTTTTGGACTGCTTTCACCATTTCGGAAGGCGGGATCAAATTGTCGAAAGAAGCACCCCAACCGGATTTTTTCAACGCCCGATTGAAGTTTCCACCGATGCCACCACCGGTAATGTGAGCAATACCTTTGATATCGATTTTGCGTTCTTTGCCAAATCTGCCGAGAATTTCCAACAAAGCAGCCGAATAAATGGTGGAAGGTTCCAGGAGCGCTTCTCCCCAATTCTTTCCAAAAGGTGAAGCTTGCTGATAGCCGTCTTTTCCCAGCTTTTGCTCGATAATGTATCGGACTAACGAAAAGCCGTTGGAACGGAACCCCTTTTCTTTGAGCGCAATAATTTTATCGCCGACTTTGATTTCGCTGCCGGTAATCACTTTGCTTTTTTCCACGATGCCCACCGCAGTGGCATTCCATACATTGCCATTCACGGATTTGCCCACTTCTGCAATTTCTCCGCCGGGAATCACAACTTTCTGCTGTTTACAGGCTTCTGCCAAACCCTGTAAAAGATCGTGGACGATGTTCGCATCCACTTTGTTCGTATCCAGAGTGTTGGAAACGGAAATCGTTTCTGCACCCAGGCAAATGGCGTCGTCGGCGACCATCGCCAGCAAATCGTAGCCCAAAGTATCGAATTTACCGATTTTCTCAGCGATCTCGATTTTGGTGCCCACGCCGTCATCACCCTGTACCAGATAGAAATCTCCCATATCCATGAGTCCGGCAAAAGAACCATCTTCCACCACCGGTTCACCAATCATGTTTTTTCTTGATGCAAAAGTGGTTTTGGCAAATCCGTAAGCGATTTTGGAAGCAGCATCACCCGCTGCAATATCGACTCCGGCTTTTTTGTAATCAATCATTTAGAAACTCCGTTTTTGAATTGAATATTTAAAATTGAATATCTAATATTTCTTGTTTGTTTAAGCTGGCAATAAAACCAACAACTTAAGATGTGCTTCAACCTTTTCATCTTTTTTATCCTTCTAAATTTTTATTTATTATTCATTTCATCAGGGAATTAACAGTCTTCCATTTTTGATGTTTTTCTCGTAGAGAAGAAAATTGCTGTTAATTCATCTGCTTCTTTCAATAATGGTTCTATGCTTGATTTACTTAAAAGATTTTCATCGATGATGAATTCCAGCCAGAAATATGATTCATCGGCTTCTTCCAGAACGATGCTTATTTTTGAGATGAAACTTGCTTTCGATTGAGCTAAGCAAGCAGCTCGATAATTTGCCGCGACAGAAGTTGAACACCGAATTAGTTGCCCTTCAATATGAAATCCAAGTTTATTTTTTGGAAGTTCCATCGCAAGTCTCACGCATCGATGAGCAAATGCTTTTGTCCGATCCTGTAATTCTTGTTTATTCATTCATCAATCCTCAAATCTTAAATCCGCCACAGGCGGACAAATCTTCAATCTT
>DAISYT010000255.1:0-480 GCA_036825175.1 Candidatus Cloacimonadota bacterium | reverse complement strand
AAATCTTCAATCTTCAATCTTAAATCTTAAATCTTAAATCTTAAATCTTAAATCTTCAATCTTCAATCTTAAATCTTAAATCTTAAATCTTAAATCTTAAATCTGAAATTCTTTTCGCAGTTCTTAACTCATCCGGCAGTTGCCGGATTGAGTCAATTCCTGCGATCTTCAATGCCCTCAATTCTCGATCTTCACGTCTTCGCTTTTTTCGTTGGATTCGGTGCTCAGATAAATATCATGCGCTTTGCCTTCCCGAATGGAAAGCGCCGAAACCAGTTCCAGAACTGCATTATTGCTGAATTCCTGCAAATTGGCAGCACCGCAGGTGCTCATGGAAGATTTGATCTTTGCCAACGTCTCATCCAGATTATCGCGCAGATGTCCGGCATATTCCACCAAGCCTTCCACGCCTTCCACGAATTTACTCTGATGATAACGAATATTTTTCCATTCCCGCGCTCTGGCAGAGCCTTCTCCCCA
>DAISYT010000254.1:0-3855 GCA_036825175.1 Candidatus Cloacimonadota bacterium | reverse complement strand
TTTTAACTCATCTTGCTGTCCTTCTCTTCGTCGCCAGTTCGAAAAGAAGGAACATGAGAGGATGAGAAAGAAAAATGAAGAAGTTGCCTTTTGATCTTTTTGAAAGAATAAAATAATACTGAAAAATTCGTAATGGTTGTAAAAGAATGAATCGGGGCAGGGGGATGAGTTGAAAGAAAGTATTCGGGAAATCTGCCGGAGATTCAGGAAGAAAAAAAACAAAAGCAGAAACAGCTTTCTGGAAAATTGCCAGTGGTCGTGGCATTGCAGGACCTAAAATTATCAGGCAATATCCGATTCGGTATAAATGAAATGAATATGATCGTTTTTTCATTGCCGATTTTTACTGCCATGAAGCGAAACTGGTAATAGAAATCGATGGCGGAATTCATGAAACACAAAAAGAACATGATGAAATGAGAGAAGAAATAATTAACTTATTGGGTTATAAGGTTATTAGGTTTTCCCATAAGGAAATTCTTACTCAAATAGGTGATGTTGTAAAAAAATAATTAAAGCTATAAATGATAATAATTGACTCCCCTTCTTTGACGCGTTGGCTTGTTCGCAAGAATAAACAACCGCTTCTCTTCCTGAGTTACTATGAGAGAAGGGGTAGGGGGATGAGTGACCAAACGCCAAACAAAAATAACCAGAAATTACCTGATGCACCCCGCCGGTTCGGTGCTGATCGAGACCGGCAAGACAAAAGTGATTTGCACCGTAACGGCAGAAAAAAATACGCCGCCGTTTTTGCGTGATGCCGATCCGCCCCAAGGCTGGCTTACTGCCGAATACAGCATGTTGCCGGGCGCTCCCAATCAACGTTTTCAGCGGGAACGCAATAAAACCAACAGCCGCTCCACGGAAATTCAACGTCTTATCGGGCGTTCTCTGCGTACCGTGGTCGATCTGACCAAATTTCCCGGCATTACTTTGACTGTTGATTGTGATGTTTTGCAGGCAGACGGTGGCACTCGCACCGCCTCCATCACCGGAGCTTGTGTGGCTCTTTGCGATGCTTTCAAAAAACTGCAAGCAGAAGAACTGATCATCGAAAATCCGCTGCGGGAAATGGTGGCAGCCATCAGCGTGGGCATCGTGAACGGGCAACCGGTTTTGGATTTGGATTACGAAGCCGATTCTCATGCCGACGTGGACATGAACGTGGTGATGACGGAAAGTGGAAAATTCGTGGAAATTCAGGGAACAGCCGAAGCTGTGCCCTTTGACGAGAACGAGTTGAAAATTATGCTGAAAGCAGCGAAAAGCGGCATTCGCCAACTGATCAAAGAACAGAAAAAAGCGCTTGAAAAATAAGATCGAATATATTTACATTCATGTGCCGTTCTGCCTTAGCAAGTGCGGTTATTGTTCGTTTTATTCGGAACGTTTTGCGCCGGATTTGAAGCGGAAATATCTGCGTTTTCTGCAGGAAGAAATCGCTTTTTGCCAACAGAAATTTGAGCTGAAACCGAAAACGATTTACTTCGGTGGCGGTACGCCGTCTTTGCTTTCCGGAAAAGAGATCGATGCAATTTTACACAATTTCGATCTTACAGAAACAAGGGAAATCACTCTGGAAGCCAATCCGGTCTGCATTACGCCAAAATATACCGAGACAATTTCTCAAACCAAAATTAACCGGATCAGCCTGGGAATTCAATCTTTCGATGATTCCGAATTGCAACTTTTGGGAAGACTACACAACGGTAAGCAAGCTGAAAATGCCCTTCGACTTCTAAGAGAAAACGGCTTTTCCAATCTGTCGTTCGACCTGATTTACGGACTTCCCAAGCAAACCATAAATGATTTGAGGTTTTCTCTGGAAAAATTCATCGAGCTTGCGCCTCCGCATATTTCCACCTATTGCCTCAGTTTGGAGCCGGACGTTCCCCTGTATTTCATGAAAAGTCAGATTCCTCATGACGAACAGGTTGCTGAGTTTTATTTCCTGATCCGTGAAACGCTGATAGATGCCGGCTATCGACAATATGAGATTTCCAATTTTGCCCAGCCGGGTATGGCATCGCAGCACAATTTATGCTATTGGAATGACCAATTTTATTTAGGTTTAGGACCTGCCGCAGCGGGGTATTTGTTTAATGGAAATCATCGGATACGTTATACTAATCCGGCAGATTTACAGGAATATTTTCAGCAAATCGAAGCGAAAATTATTTTTCCAGAAGCGGAGGAAATCACCGAAACCGAGCAGGAAAAAGAATTCATTTTTTTAGCTCTCAGAAAAACTGAAGGCTTGAATTTATCTGAGTTTCAGAATAAATTCGGAGAGAATTTCCGAGAAAAATATAAATTAATCATTGAAAAATATCAACGAGTAAAATTGCTGGAATTGACAGACGAATATGTGAAGTTGCTGCCGGAAGCGTATTTTGTTTCCAACGAAATTCTGGCAGAGTTTGTATAGAAGTACCCCGACCGTTGCACGTCGGGAAATGAAAAAAGTATCTCGACGTTGCACGTCGAGAAAAAGCACGACGTACAACGTCGTGGTACAGGAATGTATAAGTAGCACAGGCACTCTTGCCTGTGCAAGTAACTTAAGAAGAAAATCATGAATAAATTGGAATATCGAGTATTTTATCGCAGAAATTTACCCCATATTCAGCCCATAGACGGAATAATCTTCGTTACTTACAGACTCGATTTCACTTTGCCGGCTGAGGTTCGTTTGCAAATAAAAAATGCCAAAACAAATTTTGCAGACTCATTTTTATCGGCTGATGAATATCTTAATTTTTGCAAAGATGGAGAACGATGGCTTTCCATACCGGAGATTGCTCAAATCGTTTTTGACAGCCTTCTTAAGATGAATCACATCCAATACGATTTATTTTGTTTTTGTATCATACCGAATCATGTTCACGTACTTTTCAAACCTTTAACGAAAAAGGATTCCATTCCTTATTCTTTATCGGAAATTATGCATGGTCATAAAGGAGCAACTGCCCGGAAAATCAACCTTGCTCTCGGTCGAAAAGGTCGATTTTGGCACGATGAATATTACGATCATTTCATTCGGGATTACAAAGAATTTTATAACATTGCCCGGTATATTTTGAACAATCCGGTTAAAGCAAATTTAGTGTCGGAATTAAAAAGTTGGAAATTTACCTGGATCGAAAAACAGCTTGAATATGATTTGAATTTAGATACCTCGTTCAAGAGTGAACAAGGTACGGGAAAGGAATTATGAAATATCTATCT
The DNA here is from genome assembly GCA_036825175.1 of Candidatus Cloacimonadota bacterium. Taxonomy (GTDB): domain Bacteria; phylum Cloacimonadota; class Cloacimonadia; order Cloacimonadales; family TCS61; genus B137-G9. Next base: position 624 of record DAISYT010000254.1, on the reverse strand, counting down.
TTAATCCTGATTTTATGGCTGACCTTCTCGGTCAGCGCCGAGATTCTCATTCCAATGGATCTCACGCAAACCAACCATCTGAAAGCTTACGGGATCACTTATGCTGCTTTGAAGCAGGATTTAACCGTGAAGTGGCTCTTGAATTACCGGGGCGGTACCTGGCTAATACCGGATTCCCGGGAAATCACCGGATTATGCAACATCCGCGGAGTAAGATACGAAACGGTTGCAGGAGCGGAAATCGCTGCCATCACCGCTGAAATAGAGCAGGAAAACATGGATATCGTGGTGTTGGAAAAAGCTCCCACCATCGCTGTTTATTCTCCGTCCAATGCTCAGCCGTGGGATGATGCGGTTACACTCGTGCTCACTTATGCCGAGATCGATTATGACACAGTTTTCGACGAAGAAGTTCTAAAAGGCGATTTGGATAAATATGACTGGCTGCATTTACATCATGAAGATTTCACCGGACAATATGGGAAATTTTATGCCAGTTTTCGCAACACAGCCTGGTATCAGGAAGATGTGCGTGTGAACGAAGAAATCGCTGCTAAATTGGGCTTCGACAAGGTTTGGAAATGCAAACATACCGTGGTTAGAAAAATCAAAGAGTATATGAAA
>DAISYT010000253.1:0-3865 GCA_036825175.1 Candidatus Cloacimonadota bacterium | reverse complement strand
CGCCAAAAATATGGTAGTTGGTTCGATCTGGAAATTTTGCCTTCCAAACTGCACGAAAGAAATTTACTGCTTTCCACGATCATCAGGGAGGAAAATGGTAAGCTGTTTTGCTGCGGGAAGGCGGGATCAAATTTGCGGAACTCGAACATGCCTGGCAAAAGCCGCCAATCCGGTTCGTTTGCACTGCCAATATTTGTCGCAGCCCGATGGCAGAATATTATTTACGCCGGAAAATTGCAGAGTTGAAGCTCGATTACGAAGTGCGTTCGGCAGGATTTTTAATGAGCGGAGTGCCGATTTCCCGAAATTCTTACGATGTGTTGCAAGAAAACGGTATCGAGGCTGCCGAACATCTTTCCACGCAGCTTTCCGAAGATGTGGTGCGGAAAAGTTGGCTGATTCTTACTATGACTCAAAGTCACAAATTGAGATTGATCGAGCATTTCCCCAACGCCAAAAATAAGACTTTTACCCTTTCCGAATACACGGGTTTGGTGGGAGATGTCGCCGATCCTTACGGGCTGGATATTTTTGCTTATCGAAGAACTTTTGCAGAAATTCGGGAACGTGTGGATCGGTTGGTGGAGAAACTTTGAAGAGAAAAATTACAAGTTTTGCATAGTTAGCATAAAATAGAGTGTTTTTGAGAAAATGACGACAAGACGTCATGTTGAGGAATTCATGCACTGGTTTTGACGAAACAGGAATAACAGTAATTGTGAATCCCTGCTTCATCGGGATGAAGCAATCTGTTCTCTCGATTGTTTCAAGATTGCTTCGCATGAGAAAAAGCCTCCGGCAGTTGCCGGACGCAATGACCATCTCCTGGAAAATGGCTTTCATCGCGGAAAATTCTTTCATTAAGTCTTTTCAAGGTTGGATCATTCTTCGTCAACGTGGATGAAAAAAAACGACCTTGCGAAAGCTATTGCGGGTAAAACTCAGAATGACGAGAAAACATGTATGAGGTAATGATTATTATAGGTAGATATGAATTATAGAACTCTTGAGAAAAATTTGAGGAGGAGGCATGAAAATGCACTTTTTATTTAGTGGAGTTTTTTGGGGATTAATCCTGATTTTACTGGGAATTTCCATGATTTTGAAAATCGTTTTCAAAGTGGATATCCCGCTTTTCAGAATCGTTATTGCCCTGATCCTGATCTATTGGGGCTTAAAATTGCTTTTCGGAATTTCTTTAGGAAAAAAATCCGAAGGTAATATCATTTTTAATAGAGGTACCATCGAGCAGGTGGAAACCGGGAAAGAATACAATATTATTTTCGGAAGGGGCACGGTCGATCTGCGCGATTTACAGTGGCATGAGCAAGATCAAAAAGTGAGTATCGATGTCGTTTTCGGTAATGCCGACATCTATCTGAATCCCGATATTCCCACCCAAGTCAATATCGATGCCGTTTTTGCCGAATGTCGCTTTCCCGGAGGAAATATTTCTTTTATGGGAGATCATACCTTGCGTACACCCTCGTATGAAGAGGGCAAACCGTACATTACGATCGATTTGGATGTGGTGTTTGGGAACGCTGCCGTGAAGGATTAATGGAACAAAAATTACTGAATTTTATTTCGGAACTCATTAATAAAGCGGCGGGAAAAGGCTTGCAGCTGCTGGATGAAAAACCGATCGGTTACGGCGTGCAATTGAAGTTTGGCGATGCCCAAAACGAAATCCCGGTGAATGTTTATTTTTCGCAAAAGAAAGGCATTTCCAGCGTGATCGGCGGTTCTCCCCAAAATCCTTTGCGTCCGCTAATGTACCGGCTTCTGAATCTTCAAATCGAACCGAAAACAGACGCGCACAGTTGGCAGGTTTGGGTAGGAACGGACGAATCCGGCAAAGGAGATTTCTTCGGTCCGTTAGTGGCGTGTGGCTTTCTTTGCAACAAAGCAATGCTTCCGACTTTGCAGAAATTAGGCGTACGGGATTCCAAATTGATCAAAGACAGCGAAATCGTGACGATTGCCAAACAGCTTTTCGCCCGCTTTTTGCCGAATATCGAAACGATTGTGCTGATGCCTCCCAAATACAATCAACTCTACGAATCGTTCCGTTCCCAAAATAAAAAACTGAACGAACTTTTAGCCTGGATGCATGCCCGGATTATTTTAAATCTGCACGAAAAGAAGCAATTCGAGGGTGCGGTGGTCGATAAATTTGCCAGCGACCGAACGCTGAAAACTTCTCTGAAAGATTTGAAGCAGGTGCAAATCCTGCATAAAATCAGGGGTGAAGAAGATCCGGCAGTGGCGGCTGCATCTGTGATCGCCAGATATTTATTTATAAAGAAAATGGCGGAGCTTTCCCAGAAATATGAAATGGAATTTCCCAAAGGTGCCTCGGCAAAAGTGGTGAAGATGGGAAAAGAATACGCTGCCAAATATGAGAAGGCAAAGCTGGCGGAAGTAGCAAAAATCCATTTTAAGACATTTAATGAAATCTAAACACGAGAGATTCTAAATTATAAATTCCCCTCTTGAGAAGGGTGACTCCGTTTCGGAGTCGGGGTGTGTAAATGATTGATAAATTTAAAAATTACGAGCCGAAAATTGGGAAAAACGTGTATATTGCGTCCACGGCGGAAGTGATCGGTCGCACCGAAATCGGTACTGACAGCTCGGTTTGGTTTGGCGTGGTGATTCGTGGCGATGTGCATTACATAAAGATCGGTGAGCGAACCAGCATCCAGGATCTCAGCATGATACATGTGACGCATTTTACCAAAGAAGATGAGAGCGACGGATTTCCGGTAAATATAGGCAACGATGTGGTGGTGGGTCACCGGGTCATGCTGCACGGCTGTACCATCAGGAATGCCTGTCTTATCGGTATGAGCGCCACTTTGCTGGATGGCTGTGAAATCGGTGAAGAATCGATTGTCGCAGCCGGTTCGGTGGTAACGGAAGGCAAGAAATTTCCTCCTCGCAGTTTGATCATGGGAACGCCGGCAAAAGTGGTGAGAACGCTCAGCGAGCAGGAAATAGCCGGAATCTATTATTCGGCAAGAAATTACGTTCGTTATAAAAATGAATATCTGGAAATGAAGAAATGAGAACATTCTTAGCAGAAGAAATGCCGGAACTTTTCTGGCAGGAAATTCATCGTCAGAGTTGGGAAGAGCATTTTTTTCAGGAGTACATTCCCGATGCTAAAATCGTGATTATCCGCACAAAAACGCAAGCGAACGCCAACTTTCTGGCACGCTTTCCACAACTTGAACTGTTAATTCGAGCAGGAACCGGCTTTGATAATATCGACTTGAAAGAAGCTAAAAACAGGAATATTCATGTCTGCAACACTCCTGAGGCAAATGCTCTGGCTGCGGCTGAACACACATTTTCGCTCATTTTGGCACTCATCAAGTGGCATCAAATAGCCAAACAAAATATTTTGGCAGGAAAATGGAAAAGCGGCTTGCCGAATTGCTGGGAAGTTTCCGATCTGCGTGTTTTGATCGTGGGAGCAGGTCGGGTCGGAACGCGGGTAGCGCATTTTTTGCAGAATCTGGGAGCGGAGGTAAAGGGCGTCGATCCTTATCTTACCAAGCAGGAATGGCAGGAGAAAAACATCGAACCGATTACTTATGAAGAAGGATTGAAATGGTGCAATCTGATTACTTTCCATTGTCCGCTAACAGCAGAAACTATGGATTTTTTTTCCGAAACGACTTTGCAACATTTGGTCTCTCCTGTTTGGCTGATCAATGCAGCCCGGGGCGGGATCGTATCTGATCGTGCAGTTCGGGAAGGTTTGAATAATGAGAAGCTACTGGGTTATGCTGCCGATGTCTTTCAACCCGAACCACCGGAGATTCAGGATTTCTTCCGAAATGAAAATGTCTTCCTC
>DAISYT010000252.1:0-3866 GCA_036825175.1 Candidatus Cloacimonadota bacterium | reverse complement strand
TACTAAGGCTGGTTTATAATTATCTTCTGGTTGTAAGATAATTAAATGAACATTTCCCCATGCGCTTTGAACATAATTATTAACATAATTGTTGTAAAAATTGCAATCGGTTACTTCCAAATCACGAGTATAAACGTGGGACGCCTGGAATGCTTGCCGATTATTTCTTAAAGTGCAATTATTTATTATCCCAGAGCCATTATATATCGTAATTGCGGCATTTGCAATATTCCCAACCGCTATTCCCATTCCACCCGAATATTCCATCACGCAATGTTTAAAAACCGGCATTTCATCACCCGGAATGTAAATACATCCCCAATAATAATTGTAATCATCCTGGGAATGAGTAAATACAATGCTATCTTCCACTGTACCCTCGGCTATAATCCGTCCGTTCACCCAGATCATCTTAGCACTGCCGGTTAAATACCAGAAGTAATCGCTAAAATCATCCCAACAAGTGAGTTGAGCAGATTGAATAATGACTTCCGTACCGGGTAAAATAGTAAGAGTTACACCGGAATCCACATATAGTATTTCCATTACTTCGTAAGGATTATTAGCAGGACTCCAGGTTGTATCCTGAGTGAGATGACCACCGACTTCGATCGCATTGGCGATTGAAGAATGGAAAATGAATCCGCCTACGCAAAGAAAAATAAGTAGAATTGTGCAACGGCGGACAAGAAATGAAAAATGTAAAATGAACGGAAATAAAAACATTCTCTGTTTATTCATATATCCTTCTTCAAATTTAATCGGATGGAAATTCCAATTCTTATTTCCATCGGTCAAGATAAATGTCTATGACTTAAATTCCAGAATAGTTCATTCACGGCGTTTTTTAGAAATTCTGTTACCAAATTCATTGACGGATATGCCGCCAAAACGTAACAGCAACTCAAAAAAAATTATGGAGAAGATATTATGAAAGCAATCATTCTGGCAGCAGGCATGGGCAAACGTCTGCTCGAAGTTTCCGGCGGTTTACCGAAAAGCATGATCCGAATCGGTGAGAAATCGATAATGCACCGGCAGATCGAAAGCTGCCAAAAAGTCGGCATCGAAAAATTCGTTTTTGTGCTCGGTTATCGCAAAGCCGATTTGCAAGCGCATATTTTGGAAAAACTTTCACCTGAAAATGCCGTTTTTATCGAAAATCCCATTTATGATAAAACCAACACCCTGCATTCCCTTTACCTGGCTCGGAAGCAGTTCGACGACGATTTTGTCTATTTCAATGCCGACGTACTTTTCCAAAGTGATCTGCTGCAAAAAATTGCCGGGAAATCGGAATTTTCGCAACTGCTTTTGGAAACGAAATCCTGCGGTGAAGAAGAAGTGAAAATGATCATCGACCAGAGTATGAGAATTCACCAGATCAGCAAAGCTCTTCCCATTCCGCAATGTGCCGGAGAGTTTATCGGGATCGGAAAATTTAAAAAAGATGTTCTGCCCAAATTTGCCGAATATCTGGAATATGGTGTCGAGCACGGTCAATCCAACAACTATTTTGAATATGCCGTCGATCTGCTGGCAAAAGACGTCGTTTTGAAAGCGGTTCCCACAGATGGCATTCGCTGCATCGAGATCGATTTTCCCGAAGATTTGCAGCGTGCCCGCAAGATGTTTGAATTATAAAAATGTCCCGTCATCTCCTGCTGATCGGCATCAATGCACGCTACACGCATTCCAACCTGGCGATTCGTTATCTCAGGGAAATCATTTCCGAACTGAATTTTTCCACGAACATCGCCGAATATTCCATCAATCAGCCAACTTGGGAGATCATGCAGAATATTTATCGTCGTCAGCCGCAGGTGATCGCTTTTTCTGTTTATATTTGGAATGCCGAACTGATTCGGCAGCTCATTCCCGACCTGAAGAAAATCCTGCCGGATTGCCGGCTGATCGTGGGTGGACCGGAAGTGAGCTACAATGCTGCCGAGTGGCTGCATACTCTTCCCGAAATCGATTTTCTGATCAAAGGTCATGGTGAAGCAGGTTTCCGGTTTTTAGCCGAGAACGATTTTATCTGGCAGGAGAGAGAAATTTTCCAGCCGAATCCACCTTTTAGCGAGCTTCCTTTCCCCTATTCCGAAGCAGATTTCCCCGCATTGGAGCACAAATATATTTACTACGAAAGCAGCCGCGGTTGCAGTTTCAGATGCAGTTACTGCCTTTCATCCCGCAGCGATCAGAAGCTGGAATTCCGCAATTTGGAGCAGGTGAAAAGCGAATTGGAATGGCTGCTCGCACGTCAGCCGAAAATCATCAAATTCGTGGATCGTACCTTCAATATCAAAGTCGATTTTGCCCGGGAAATCTGGCGCTTCCTGATCGAGAAAGAAACCGCAACCAAATTCCACTTTGAAATTCATCCTGAATTGTTGGATGAAGCCGATTTTGAAATTTTGCAGAATTGTCCCGCAGAACGTTTTCAATTCGAGATCGGCATTCAATCGACCTCTCCACGTACCTTGCAGGAAATTCATCGTTCACAAAATTGGGAAAAAATCCGCTCGAATCTGGCTAAATTAAAAAATATCGGCACGATCCATCTGCATACCGATCTGATCGCCGGTTTGCCCTTCGAGGGCAGACAAAACCTGATCGAATCTTTCAACGACATCATTTCACTTTCTGCCGATCATTTCCAGTTGGGATTTTTAAAAGTCTTACCGGGAACGGAAATGTACGAAAAATCTGCGGAATACAGACTGCTTTTTCAACAGCATCCACCCTACCGGATTTTGGCAAATAAATGGCTCTCCGCCGATGATTTACTGGAATTTTCCCGGATAGAAAAACTGGTCGATCTGCTGATAAATTCGGAAAAATTCCAAATCACTTCCGCTCGGTTGATCTCAAACGCAGCAACACCCTTTCAGTTCTTTCGGCACCTTCTTCATTTCGCAGATTCACAGGATTTCGATCCGAATCAGCATGATTGGCAGAATGTGGCAAAACTGCTGTGGGAATTTGTGAAAATCGACGATCCGCAAAATTCGGAGTTTTATCTGGATTGTCTGCGCTGGGATTGGTGTCAAATCGCTGCCGGGCATTTTTATCCCGCCTTTTTAGCTGGAAATGAAACGAAGGAATGGAAGGCGGAAGGCTTTGAAAAATTGAAGTCTAAAGATGAGAAAGTCATTTCTTCTTCGCAACTTAACCGGACGATATTCTTTAGACCGCATACAGCTAACTTCTGCCGGATATTGAAATTAAATGAGTCAGTTTATGCATTCATTCCAAATGATAAAAACAAAATGAGGTTGGAAATATGAAGCCGAAAATTGGGAAATTCGAGGTAGAAGCAGAATACTTTTCCGAGGAGAATTGTTTTGTAAACGAGCTTTACAATTCCGCCGCCGATGCGGCTGTTTCCATCGCCCGCATTCGGGTTTTACCCGGAGAAATCACGAAATTGCATCGTTTACACCACACCACCGAAAGATACGTGATTTTAGCTGGCAGCGGTATAGTGGAGATCGATGAACTGCCAAAAAGGGAAGTGCAAATCGGGGATGTCGTTTCGATTCCACCGATGTGCAGGCAACGTATTACCAATTCCGGTGCTGGCGATCTGATTTTTCTGGCTGTTTGCTCACCGCGATTCATTCCGCAGAATTATGAGGAATTGGATTACTAAACTATTTTTTAGGACAACCGCCGGTTTGATGATTTATCAGCCCCGATTTTAGTCGGGGCTGAAGTTTTTCAAAGCTTTGCTGCAAGTTATTTCATTAGAATCATCTTTCTGGTAGATTGATATTTACCGGCTTTCATCTTGTAGAAGTAAACGCCACTGGCAGATTGTTTGCCACTGTCATCTCTACCATTCCATAACAGGTTGTGATAAC